>JANQPS010000069.1 GCA_028285365.1 Thermoanaerobaculia bacterium
GGATCTCGTCCGTTCCGGCGGCGATGCGCGCGCCCGGGGCCGACAGGAGTCCGTTCTGGTAGATGCCGCTCGACGAGAGCTCGTCGGGCCCGACCAACACACCGGCCTGATCCTGCAGGTCCGCACCGAACGAGGAGACGTCCTGGCGCTGAGCAGCCATGACGACCTTGCTGATGGACTGTTCGGGACCCGGCTGGCGACCCTGCGAAATGGCGGTCAGGCTACGCGCGTAGGTCAAGCGCACTCCTTCGGCGCGCACGTACCAGTCCGCCACCGCCTCGCGCACGTCGGCTTCGTCGAGCACGCCGACCTCCGCCGCGAGCTTCAGGAGCTGCGACGTGTCTGGCTCGTACCTGGAGATGCCGAAGCGCTCGTTCATGAGCGTGGTGATCGCCACCTGCCACCCGGCTCCGACTTCTCCCACTCTGAAGCTGTCGGGGATCCGCACGTTGTTGAGGAAAACCTCGTTGAAGGAGGATTCGCCGTAGATCTGCTTGATGGGACGCGGCTCGATGCCTTCCGCCTTCATGTCGACCATGAAGAACGTGAGGCCCTTGTGTTTGGGTAGGTCGGGATCGTGACGGGTCACGAGAATGCCGTAGTCGGCGAACTGGGCGTTCGTGTTCCAGACCTTCTGGCCGCTGACGAGCCAGTCGTCACCGTCGCGAGTCGCCCGGGTTCTGATCCCGGCGAGGTCCGAGCCCGCTCCCGGTTCCGAGAAGAGCTGGCACCAGATCACCACGCTGGAGGCGATCTTGGGGAGATGGCGCTGTTTGATCTCGTCGCTCGCATGTGCCATCAGGGCCGGCGCGCAGGTGCCTGTGCCGATTCCCAGATTGGCCTCGGGAATCGAATAGCGCGACTCCTCCTGCGCGAAGATGATCGCTTCGACCATCGTGCCGCCGCGACCGCCGTACTCTTTTGGCCAGTCGATGCAGGCCCAGCCGTCGCGAGCCTTGCGCTTCTGCCACGTACGGGCCAGTTCGAGCTCTTCCGCTCGACTGTGAGCCACCCCTTCGTGCTCAGGCGCGTTGTCCGCCAGCCAGGCTTTGGCCTCGGCGCGAAACGCAGCTTCTTGGGGAGAATCTTCGAAGTCCATCGCGTCCCTCCCGGCGCCGGTGGGCAAAAGGCCCGAATGCCGACGCGTGTGTTCTTCTCGTGTCGCCGTCGATCTTAGCCGTTGGAGCTCGAGGGAGCTCGACCACGCTCTACGGCACGTGCCGCCTCGCCCGGGCGTCCGAGCCGATTGAGGATGTCGGCGAGCACAAACCAGCCCAGCTGACTTTCGCTGAGCAGCTCGAGCCCGGCTCGGGTCACGGTCTCGGCGCGCTCGAGCTCACCAGACTCCATCAGCGACTTGCCGAGAAAGAAGTGACCGATGGCGAACTCGGGATTCGAGTCGATCGACTGTTCCAGTAGCTGCCGCTCACGTGAAGCGTCACCGAGACGACCCACGAGTCGCGCCAGGTTGAACTGAGCCTGGAAGTGGCGTGGCGCTCTGTCGATGGCATCTTCGTAGGCCCTTTGGGCCTCGTCGAGGTTGCCACTCTCCTCACTGAGAACGCCGAGATTGAAGAACGGCTGCGAAAGCTGACTATTGGTCGCGATGGCCTGTTCGAAGCTGGAGCGCGCTCCGCTCGAGTCGCCCTCCAGGGCCTGCACCTCACCGAGGCGATTGAACAGCAGTGCGGGTGCGCCCGGCTGGGCGGCCTGGACGAGAAAGTCCCGCGCTTCATCGAGGCGACCACGTTCCACTTCGATGTCGGCGATGGCAAGGGTCGACTTGGTGTCCTGTCCCGAGAGGTCCAGCAACCGCCTGAATCCAACCAGGGCATCATCCAGCCGTCCGAGCTGACGATGAGTCGAAGCCAGACCAAACAGCGACGCCTTGTGCTCGGAGTCGAGTGCGAGAGCGGCACGAAAGTGGCCGGCTGCCTCGTCGAGACGCTCAGCAGAAAGTGCCAGCGACCCCAGCAGCTGGTGCGCGTCGAGCAACTCCGGGTCTTCTGAAAGGGCAGTCGACAGCAGTCGGGCGGCCTCCGCTTCGTCGCCAGCGCTGACCCGCCCTTGAGCGCTCATGAGCATGCGATGAAGGTGCGCCTTGTCTTTGGGATCGGGGCGCGGTACGTCCGGGTCGTAGCCGCGCTCGACGCTCTCACCCTGACCCGCCACGTAGCCCAGGGCCCGCAGCTGCGCCAGTGTCTGCTCGTCGAGGTCGGCACTCGACGCTGCCGCCGCCCCCTCTTCGATCTCCTCGGCCAGCGTTCTGAGCGCTCTCGCGAGCGGGCGACCGACGCGCGGTCGAGCCTCGAAGACGTTGTCGAGCTCACCCGGATCGTCAATCAACGAGTAGAGCTCCCGAGTTGGCGCTTCGATGAACTTGAAGTCGTCCGAGCGCAACACTCGGAGTGGTGCCCAGCCGTAGTGGGTCAACGGATAGAAAGACTCGGCATAGACACCGGGCCTGGTCACCTCCGCTTCGTCGGCCCCAGAGCCTCCGACGAGCGCGAGCAGGCTGGACCCCTGCATGGTTCTCGGGATCTGCTGACCCGTGACCTCGAGGATCGTGGGCGCAAGGTCAACGTGACTGACGGCGGTGCTCACGCGCTCGCCGCGAACCGAGCCTGCGGGTCCGCGAACGATCAGCGGCACCCTCACGGTGCTGTCGTAGACGAAGTAGCCATGAAACGCCTCTCCGTGATCACCCAACCCCTCGCCGTGATCCGACGTGGCGATCACGACGCTCTCGTCGAGCAGGTCGAGGGACTCGAGGTCGTCCAGGAAGCCGCCGATCAGCGAATCGGTGTATGCGACTTCTGCGTCGTACGGGCGACCCGGATAGGTCGATGCGAACGGCTCCGGAGGCGTGTAGGGATCATGCGGGTCGAAGAGGTGGAGCCAGAGAAAGAAGGGTTTCGTCTCCGCGGGATCATCTCGGGCTCTCGTCCGGAGCCACGAGCTTGCCGCCGCGATCGTCTCGGTGCCGAGCCGCTGCACCGAGCCGAGATTGGCGTCGGAGAACGCTCCCAACTCGAAGTCGTCGAAGTAGTGCCCGAAGCCGCGAGCAATCCCCCAACGAGCGTCCAGCACGAAAGCGCTGACGAAGCCGGCGGTGTCCCAGCCCGCGTCGCTCAGGAGCTGAGCGATCGTCACGGTCTCGGGGCCGAGGTAGTAGCCCACGTTCTCGCGAACTCCGTGAAACGGCGGATAGGTGCCGGTCATGATGGAACTGTGAGCCGGGAACGTGAACGGCACGGTCGTGGAGGCGTTGAGAAAGGCGACTCCTTCCTCAGCCAGCCGATCGAGATGTGGCGTCTCCACGTCGGATCCGTAGCTGGAGAGACGGTCCGCACGGAGGGTGTC
>JANQPS010000110.1 GCA_028285365.1 Thermoanaerobaculia bacterium
CGCGGCGGCAGCGACGTTGTGAACGTCCTCCGGACCAAAGACGCGGCCCATGCGGGCGCCGACGCCAAGGACATCGAAGTACGACGACGTGACTCGCAGGCCCTCGAGGCGCACTCTGTCGTCGCCGGTGCCGAGAGCCGGTTGGTCACTGAAGACCACCTGAGCCGCAAGATGAGTGAGCGTCGTGCTGCGCTCAGCGAAGTCTAGGAGGTTGGCGTCCGACGTCGAGAAGCGCCTGCCTTGCGGGGTGGACTCGGCGAACGAAACGACGCGGTCAGGTTGACCGAGTGGCAGGGGCTGCAGAAGCACGGCGTCGACCACACTGAAGATGACGCCTGCCGCTCCGAGACCCAATGCCAGACTCGCCGTAGCAACAACTGCGAACCGGCGTTCGCGGGTCGCGAGCTTGCGCACACCCACGGTGACGTCCTTGATCAGGTGTTCGAGTCGCCACGTGCCCCAGGACTGGCGAACCTGTTCTTTGATCGACTCAGGAGCGCCGAACTCGAGCCGCGCCAGTCGCCGGGCCTCCTCGGGACCGTGCCCGAGCGCTTCCAGGCGCTCGGCCTCCATCTCGAGATGAAACTGCAGTTCGTCGTCGAGGTGCGCCTCCTGACGACCTCGCGAGACGAGGCTCTTGAGACGGAATCGGATGTCCGAGCCCAAGGCCATCACGCATTCTCCAGAACCCGGCCGACCGCTGCCGAGAGGACTTGCCAGCTTTTGGTCTCGTCACGAAGCTGTCGCTTGCCGAGCTTCGTGAGCTCGTAGAACTTGGCTCGCCGATTGTTCTCCGAAGCACCCCAGCTCGCACTGATGAGACCTTTGCGCTCGAGCCGATGCAGCGACGGATACAGCGAACCCTGCTGAACGATCAGGACGTCGTCCGATACCTGCTGGATCCGACGAGAGATGTCCCATCCGTGGCGGGGCCCACTCAGGAGGGTGCGCATGATGAGGAGATCGAGAGTCCCCTGGAGAATGTCTGGCTGTGATCTCGGCATCGTCGGCGACTCCCTGTGACGTTCTACAGGAAAAGAGAGTAGGTCCTCTCTTGTAGAACGTCAAGGCCACGGCAACCCGGCTGCCCTTCGGGCAGCTTGGTAGTTCGCCTCTGGCGAACTACGGGAAGACTTCCACTGGGTCGGTAGTCGGGACGGCAACCCTTCGGGTTGCTTGGTAGTTTGGCTTCGCCAAACTACGGGAAGGCTTCCACCGTCTCGTTATTGGATACGGGAAGACTTCCAATGCCTCGAGAGTGGGGGACGGCAACTCGGCTGCCCTTCGGGCAGCTTGGTAGTCCACATGATGTCCGTGCGAGCCTCGGTTGCAGGATGAAGTGAGGCGCTCAACCACGTCTGTCATGCCGACGAAGAGCCGGCCGACAGCGTTCGATCGCAGCGCGATCCTGGACCGGCGCGCAGGAGGTACCTCGAGAGGGTTGTCTCGAGTTGCCATCGCGAGGCCGTCATCGCGACCTACGACACCCTCACCCGCTGGTGGGAACGCTGAGGCTCACCATCCACCCCTTGAAACGAGCTCCGCTACGACGGTTGAGCCCTGGCACTTCGACAGCAACGAGGCGAGGTCTCCTAGGCAACCCTTCGGGTTGCCGGCCACATGAGCGCCTGCCAGACCGCTCGCCCGCCTAGCGGCCCTCGATCACGACGAGATTCGCCTCCGACGCCGCCCATCGGTGCTTGACGATCTCCTGGTACTCCTTCGAGTTGTACCAATCGAGAGCCGCCTGCTTCGTGGGGAAGCGAACGACCACGGTGCGCGTGAAGTCCCAGGATCCTTCGAGAGCCAGAGGCTCCTCGGAGAACGCCACACTCTCACCCTTGTGGGCGCGAAAGATCTCGGCGAATCCCTGACCGTACTTGGCGTACTCGTCGCGATCGTGGATGTTGATCTGGGCGATGATGTAGCCGCCCCTTTCCTCCTGTTGAGCGGAGTACACCTGACTCGCGAAGACACCTACCAAGACACCGCACAGCCCCACCAAGCCGACGATCCGAAGATTCATCTCAGCTCTCCCACATGTTGTCGTTGAGTCGTGTGGGGACACGATAGCGAAAGCCGTCAGGAGGCGCCCGCCTGCGGTCGGCGTGTTGTCTTGCGTCAATCGAGCTCGAGGCCCAGCTCCTCGAGCGTGCGGTCGGGCTCGCTCGAGCGCAGGAGCTCCTCCGCTGACCGGAGCTCGGGGGAGAGATAGCGGTCGGGTCCGGGACCGCCGACGTGCTGGCGAAGCAGCCGCACCAGGCTGCCAGTTCCAGGCGCGGGCTCGAGGGGCTGTCTGAGCTCGACCGCGCGTGCAGCGATCACGTACTCGACGGCGAGGATGCGGCGCACGTTGTCGACGACCCGCCGGAGCTTGCGGGCCGCGCTCCACGCCATCGACACGTGATCCTCCTGCATGGCCGACGTTGGCAGCGAATCGATCGACGCGGGTGCGGCGAGGCGCTTGTTCTCGGACGCGATGGCGGCCGCAGTGTAGTGCCCGATCATCAGGCCGCTGTCGACGCCAGGTTCGTCCGCGAGGAACGGGTCGAGCCCGTGATTGCGGCTGACGTCCAGAAGCCGATCCATCCGTCGCTCGGCGATGGCACCGATCTCAGCGAGCGCGATCGCGAGAAAGTCCGCGGCGAACCCCAGCGGAGCTCCGTGGAAGTTGCCGCACGACTCGACCCGACCGTCGGGCAACACCATGGGATTGTCGATCGCAGCCTCGAGCTCGCGCTCGACGACACTCTCGACGTGACCCAGGGTGTCTCGCGCCGCACCATGAACTGCAGGCGTACAGCGGATCGAATAGGCGTCCTGGACGCGAGGATCGTCCGTGCTGTGACTCGCCACGATCGGAGAGCCGGCAAGCAGCGCACGCAAGTTGGAGGCACTCTTCGCCTGACCTGGATGAGGACGGAGTGCCTGAAGTTCGTGGGCAAATGCCGCGTCGGTGGCGAGCAGCCCCTCGGTCGTGAGGGCTGCCGTCATGTCGGCCTGGCGTAGCAGCTGCGCGGAATCGTGCAGTGAAAGACACAACATCCCGAGAATGCCGTCGGTGCCGTTGGTGAGGGCGAGGCCCTCCTTCTCCGCCAGCTCGATCGGCTCCAGACCTGCGTCTCCGAGTGCTGCTGCTGCCTGGCGCGCTCTCCCTGCGTGAACGACCTCGCCCTCGCCCATCAGCGCGAGCGCCACATGCGCCAGGGGGGCCAGGTCGCCACTCGCGCCGAGAGATCCGTACTCCCGAACCAGGGGGGAGATCCTGGCGTTCAGCAAAGACACGAGGCCGTCCGCGACCAGCGCTCGTGCCCCGCTGTGCCCAAGTGCCAGGGTCCGCGTGCGCAGGAACATCATGGCCCGAACGACCTCTTCTTCGACCGGGTCACCTAGACCAGCGGCGTGTGATCTCACTAGTGACTTCTGCAGATCGGCGCGTCGGGCGGCGGGGATGCTGACGGTGGCGAGCGCCCCGAAACCGGTCGAGATGCCATAGGTCGGACGCTCGTCCGCCAGGCGCTCGACGATCCGACGCGCCGCATGGATGCGCTCTCGTGCTTCGGACGTGAGAACCACCGTCTCGCCTCCACGCGCCACGCGCAGTACGTCGTTCGGAGTGACGCCGAGTCCATCGAGCTGGACGGTCACGCACTATCTCCCTTGCTCGAGGAGCAGGTCCTGATGGAGCCGATCCGCTGTTGCTCTCAGGGTGGAGCTGACCGCGCTTCGAGCACTCTTGCCGAGTCGAGATTGCGGACCGATCACGGAGATCGCGGCCTCGAGACCGTCGTAGTGATCGAGTCCGAGCGACAACGCCGTGATCCCGGGCTCGACAGCGCCCGTACGCACCATCACGGCTCCCGGCTTGGCGAGCGCGGCTCCAACGGCCGTGCCCTCCAAAGGGACGGTCTGGC
>JANQPS010000117.1 GCA_028285365.1 Thermoanaerobaculia bacterium
CTGCACACCGCCGGTGCCGTCAATCGCCACCTTCGCGTCGAAGACGGCAACACCGTGACCGACTTCGACCAGGAAGAGATCGATCGCGGAATCTCCATCGGACTGGCGCCCTGCTTCGCCCCCTGGAAGAAGCACAAGATCAACCTGATCGACTGCCCCGGCTCCGGTATCTTCCTGGCCGAGAGTCGCGCGGGCTTGCGCGCGAGCGACGCTGCGCTCCTGAGCGTCAACGCCGTCGCCGGCGTTCAGGTCACCACCGAAAAGGTGTGGGCCTACGCCGAAGAGATGGACCTCCCGGTCATGGTGGCGCTGACCAAGATGGATCGCGAGAACGCGGACTTCGATTCGGTCATCAGCACACTACAAGGCAAACTCGCGCGGTCGGTCGTCGCCATTCAGGTACCGATCGGGAGCGAGCACGACTTCAACGGCGTCGTCGACCTCGTGACGCAAAAGGCCTATACCTTCGAGAAAGATGGCGACGGCAAGGCCCAGGCAACGGACATCCCGGACGATCTCAAAGACCAGATCGAGATATACCGCAGCACCCTCGTCGAAGCCGTGGCCGAGACCGACGAAGAGCTCATGGAGAGCTTCTTCGAAGCCGGCGACCTCACTGACGACCAGCTCGTCGAAGGCCTCAAAAAGGGCATCCGCAGCCGCGATCTGTTCCCGGTCGCCCTCACCTCCGGCGGCCACGGAATCGGCAACGAAGCTCTGCTCGACGCGGTCATCTCGCTCTGCCCGTCACCCTCCGATCGAGGGAGCTTCCCGGCGACCGACATCGGCGGCGAGGAGATCACGGTTTCCACGGACTCCGGCGAGTCGGTCAGCGCGATCGTCTTCAAGACCCTCAGCGATCCGTTCACGGGCAAGATCAGCCTGTTTCGGGTGGTCAGCGGAGTGTTGAACTCCGACACGAACTACTACAACACGCGCACGGAGTCAGAGGAACGCGTCGGCCATCTGATGACCATGCAGGGCCGCACAGGTGAGAACGTTCCAAAACTCGTCGCTGGCGACATTGGCGGCGTGGCCAAGCTCAAGGCGACTGCTACCGGCGACACGCTGTGCGAAAAGAGCAAGCCGATCAAGCTGGGTTGGTTCCCCTCGGTGGCAGCAGCCATCTCTTTCGCCATCGAGCCCAAGTCCAAAGGCGACGAGGAGAAAGTGGGCGAAGCCTGCACAAAACTGGTCGAAGAAGATCCGACACTCGAAGCGGGCCGCGATCCGCAGACCGGAGAGTTCCTGCTAGCCGGTACCGGGCAGCTCCACGTCGAGATTGCCGTGGCCAAGATGAAGTCGCGCTACAAGGTCGAGGTCATCTTGCACCAGCCGAAGGTGCCTTACCGCGAGACCATCCGTAAACCCGCGGAAGGCCACGGGCGCCACAAGAAGCAGTCTGGTGGTCGCGGCCAGTTCGCCGATTGCAAGATCATGATGGAGCCACTGAACCGCGGCGACAAGTTCGAGTTCGCCGACGAGATTTTCGGAGGCTCGATCCCGCAGAACTACCGCCCGGCAGTCGAGAAAGGCATCATCGAGACTTCGGAGCGCGGCTATCTCGCTGGCTACCCGGTCGTCGATTTCAAGGTGCGCCTGCTCGACGGCCAGTACCACGACGTCGACTCCTCCGAAATGGCCTTCAAGATCGCCGGCTCGCTCGCTTTCAAGGACGCCATGGAGAGGGCCGCGCCCACCATCCTCGAGCCGGTCATGCAGCTCGAGGTGCACACGAGTGAAGAGTTCATGGGCGACATCATGAGCGACCTCTCACAGCGTCGTGGCAAGCCGCAGGGCATGGAAGCTCGAGACGGCGACGTCCAGGTGGTCAAAGCCACCGTGCCGCTCGCCGAGATGCTCAACTATGAGACCGCACTACGTTCGATGACTCAGGGCCGCTCGTCTTTCACGATGGAGTACTCGCACTACGAGGAGGTGCCGAGGAACGTGCAGGAGAAGATTATTCAAGAGTCGAAGCGCGAGGCCGAAGAAGCCCACTGAGAGAGCGCCTGAGCACGCCATCTCGCCGCGTGCTCGTCGACTCGGTTTGTGCGGCGTAGCTCCGCTACGCCTCCGCACCTCGCTCCTGTGCTGCGACGATCTGACGCACTCAGACGCTCTCTTTGTAGGTGCGAGGCGCTCGCACAATCGGCGGCGGTCCGGGCTTCGCCCTCCGCCGCAATCAGGGGACACGCTCTCGCCTACGCGAACCTGGATTGGGCTGGCTGTTGCCGCTGACGTCCGAGCGACCTGACTGACTCGCGCCGTACGCGCTTGCTGCGGTGTGTAGGACGTCGCCATCTCGCGGCGTGCTCCTCTCTCAGCTTGTGCGGCGTAGCTCCGCTACGTCTCCGCGCTTCGATCGTGCGCTGCCACGATCTGACGCACTCAGGCGCCCTCCTTCTAAATGCTAGGCGCTCGAACTTCGGCGGCGATCCGGGCTTCGCCCTTCGCCGCTGGCCTGGTTGACAGGTTCTGTGACCGCGCAGTCGCGTCGTTACAGGCCAGCTCGCTTGTTCGAGCTTGCGAAGTCGAGGCTGGCTGACCTCAAGATCCCAGCTAGGTCTTCGCGCGCAAACGACGAGGAGACTGCCCACCGTGCCGAGGGGACCCGATTCGACCTGTTCGGCAAGCCGGACGGGACCGTAGCTGGACTCTCCTACGACCGCACCAGGACTTGCACCGTCCATACCGAGTACGCTCATCCTCAGGGACCGGGGCAAGAGTGTCAGGCGCAGTCTCGAGGCGGCGATTGCTCCCGCTGGTCTCTACTCCGTCAGAAGGGAGTAGGTCTTCAGGGATTCTGCGTCTTTGATGACGAGGTGGTGGCCTGAGATGGCTGGATGGGCCCAGACCTCGCTGTCGGTGAGGTCTTCGTAGGTTCGAACCACCTCGACGGCGTCGCCGACGATCGAGAGGACCTGGACTCGGCCGTCGTTGAACGCAGCCAGGGCTCCCTCGGGCAGGCCCACGATCCAAGCGTTCTCGCCCTGACGCGGCTCGCTACTCCAGACGACGTCTCCGTCTTGAGGGTCGAACGCGACCAGATGTCCCTTCTTCTGGTCGGCAAAGGCCAAGGCATACTCTCCGATCAAGACCGGTGAGCTGAACCTGAGCCAGAACTCGTTGCTGCTCCATCGTTCTTCGACGGCCCAACCAGAGTCGCCCTTCGCGAGTCGCAGCCCCAGAGCCGGACCGGCACCGGACGAGATCGTCACCGTGTCACCCACGACGAGGGGCGTTTGTGACCAGTCGTCGGCTTTGACGGTGTACGGGAACTCCCAAAGCTGTTCGCCGGTGTCGAGATCG
>JANQPS010000133.1 GCA_028285365.1 Thermoanaerobaculia bacterium
GACTCTCGATGAGTCCGGACGGTGAGCGGTGTGTCGTTTCCCAGCGGCTCGAGAGTGCTCCCGTGGACGAGTTGCTGGTCGTCCAGAACTTCGGGGCAGAGTCGGAGCGACAGGCGCAACGTAGCCGCTGACTCCGCTCGAGTTCCTGCCTTTGGTACCCAGCCCGCCGTCCTCTGACCGTGGCCGTCCGACGCCCACTCAACCAGAGGCACCCGCGAGCGGCCAGATCACCGGCAGGAAGAACAACACCAGCAAGAGCAGCAGCAGCGTCAGCGGGAAGCCGACTCTCGTGTAGTCGGTGAAGCGGTAACCGCCAAAGCCCATCACCAGCAGGTTGACGGCGTGGCCGACGGGGCTCATGAAGGCGCAGGAGGCGCCGATGGCGAGCACCATGAGGAGGGCGTGGGGTGACACTCCCAGCGTGTGCGCGGCGTCGATGGCGATGGGCGCCATGAGGACGGCGACGGCTGCAGTCGGCATGATCTGCGCCGCGAGAGCGGTGATGAGGAACAGGCCGGCGATGAGGGCGCGGGGGCCCAGCTCTGCCAACGAGCCCAGGACGTTCTCCGCCACGAGCTGAGCAGCGCCGCTTTCTTCCATGGCGAGGCCCAGACTCAGCATGCCGGCGATCAGCACGACGGCCTTGAGCTCGATCGAGCGATAGGCCTCTTCGATACTCAGGCAGCCGCTGAGGATCATTAGAAAGGCGCCGGCAGGAGCAGCGATGTAGACGGGGAGGACACCACTCACGACGCAGGTGAGGACGGCACCCATGATCAGCGCGCTGATGGGTGCTTTGGTCAGGCGAGGGGGCTTTTGTGCCTCCGGACTGAGCAGATAGAAGTCCGGATCTTCGGAGAAGCGGTTGATCTGGCGGCGGTCACCGTAGAGGAGGAACGCGTCACCCAACTCGAGACTCATGCCGGCGAGATCCGTCGTGTGAGCCTTGCCGCCCCTCCAGATCGCCAGGATCGACAGTCCATGTCGCTCCCTGAAGTCGAGCTCGGCAACGGTTCTCCCCGCCACGGTGGTGCGCGGTGAGAGCGACGCCTCGACCATGCCGACTAGCTCGGACTCGAGGTCGGCAAACCTGCGCGCCTCGTGACTGACCTTGAGAGTCTGGAGGGCCTGCAGGATCTCGAGATCTTCGGGTCGCCCCCGAAGCAGGAGGACGTCGCCCGCGGTGAGCGGAGAGCCGGGGTCGGAAGGCAGAGCCTGACCGTCGCGCACGATCATCAGCACGGTCAATCCGAAAGCCTCGGCAAGGTGGGTCTCGGTCAAGAGTTGGCCGGCGAGTAGTGACTCCTGGGGCACCTGGATGCTCAGTAGCCATCGCTCCAGCTCGTAGCGCTCGTCGACCTCTGCGATGGGAAGCGTACGCACGTTGGTGAACGCCTTTGCGAGAAGCTCTTTCTGGTTGCTCCTACCGAGCGCGACGAGCAGTCGGTCGCCGGCTTGGATTCTGAGCTCGCGCAGATGAGTGTGGTGAGCCTGGCCTGCGCGCACGAGGCCAAGAACTTCGACTCCGAGTTGCCGCCTGAGGTCGGCTTCGAGGATGGTGTGGCCGACGAGCGACGAGTCGGTGGCGATCTCGGCTTCGTACAGATCGACACCCGTCGCAGTGAAGCGTTCGATGACGTCGGGTGTCGACTCCACGACCAGGGACCGCCAAGCATGCAGAGCGTCGAAGTGGTCCAGGCGCCCCTCTGTGAGGAGCTCGTCACCGGCCCGCAGCTCGACGTCAGGACCCGGTGCCAGGCGGAGCTCGCCGTTGCGGGAGATTGCGACGACGTTCAGCCCCAGCGCGTGCCCGAGACGGCTGTCGGCGAGGGTGCGGCCCACGAGAAGCGAGTCTGGCGGCAGGGTCAGTGATGCCAATACCTTGTCGAGCTCGTAGACCGCCTCGAGATCCGTCCCTTCGGTCTGCTGTCGCGGGTCTCGGTCAGGGAGCAGGTAGCGACCGGCAAACGACATGTACCCGACGCCGACGACGAGCGCCGCGAGACCGACCGGTGTGAAGTCGAACATCGAGAACGGCTCCAGCCCGGCGTCCGCGAGAGCCCCCGAGATCAGGATGTTGGGAGCGGTTCCGATCAAGGTCGTCATGCCTCCGAGCAGCGAACCGAAGGCGAGCGGCATCAGCAGCTTGGAGGGGGCAACAGAGATCCGTCTCGAGATCTCGAGGACAACCGGCAGCATCAGTGCCGTAATGCCGATGTCGTTCATGATGCCGGAGAGCAGGCCGACCGTGATCATCAGCGTTGGAACGAGACGTGACGGCCGATGGCCCGCAAAGCGCAACACCCGCCGCCCAATGAGATGGGCTACGCCGGTACGCATCAGACCGCCGCTCAGGATCAGGACGGAAGCGATGGTGATGACGGCCTCGTTGCTGAAGCCGGCAATCGCTTCTTCGCCGCTCAGGATGCCGGTGATTGCCAGCGCCAGCATGACCAGGACGGCAACCAGGTCGACGCGCAGCGTCTCGGTCACGAACAGCACGATCGCCACGATCAGGATGACGAGGACGATGGTGATCGAGAAGCTCAAGAGGTGCCGGTCTGTTGCTGGCGAGCGTCGATTCCGGCTTGGATCGGTCGCCGAGCACTGGTGCTATGAGGGAGCAGCCTATTACGTCGGTCGTCGCGATGACGGTACTGACGGCGATTCGTGACAACCCACTCGAGGTCCCCGCGTGCCCGCCGAGGAGTCGTCGCGCTCCGATCGAACACCATGAATCGGCACTCCGTCCCTCAGACAGCAGCTTCGTGGCGTCGCAGTTTGGAGGAACTTTTCATCCTTGTCGTCCCGAACGCAGTGAGGGATCTCGGCCCGGCAGGTGCTGCCGCCAGGACGTGACCGTCGTCGCCGGCTCCAGCCGGTCGACGAGCCCCCGAGCAGCCAGCGCGAGATCGGGACGACGAACGGCTCGTTCTCGGAACCGAGTCGCAACGACGGTCTCGTCCCGGCCTGCAAAGGTGTGCTCGCGAGGTCCCTCACTGCGTTCGGGATGACACGGGAACACGAGGGCATGGTCACTCGATTCCCTCACGGCGTCGGCCGTAGCGCAGCGATTGTTCTCAACGGCTACCTATCGATGTCGACGTTGAGAAATGCGCTGGTTCGCGAGCTCACGCGAAGGAAGACGCTTCGACGGTCACACAGTCTCGAGTCCGACCGGGCGGGGCCAACACGACGCTTCGTTCGAGCGCCCTCGCCCGAACTCCTTTCCCTCGCATTCCGGACATCCTGCCTCCGCCCCCCGGACATCCTGCCTCCGCCACCCCGGACATCCTGCCCCCGCCACCCCGAACGTTCCGCGCCCGCCACCCCGAACGTCCCGCCCTCGCCACCCCGAACTTTTCACCCTTGTCGTCCC
>JANQPS010000146.1 GCA_028285365.1 Thermoanaerobaculia bacterium
TCAGAAGCTGAAGCCGGCGTTGATCTCGACGTGGGTGCCGACACCGTTGATCTCTTCGCAGGTGTAAGTCGTCTCGCCCTTACCACCGGCAACGCTCTCGAGATCGGAATCGGAAAGCTCGGCGCCCTCCTCGGCAACGTGCGGGATCACGAGGTAGATCGTGTCAGCGCTCTCCTCGACGACCTTGACGTTCAGCCAGTCTGGAAGCTCACGGCCCATCTGCTTCGAGAGAACGGCCTTGGCGTCCTGCTTGACCGCCTCGCGGTACTCGGCGTTCTGCGAAGCGAAACCGGAGATGATGTCGTTGATCTCGCCGCGGCTGACTTCTGTGCTCATGATGGGATCTCCCCTTCTAGTTAACCCGACTCGGTCTCAATCGGTCTGCTCTACCGAGCCCGGTCGGTTGAGTCCTCGTTGGAGAAACGCTCTCCTAGATCCAGGACTTGAATGCCAACTTATAGAGCAAAGTCGATGCCACCATTTTCTCGACGGATCCGCCCTGAATCCGGGCCTTTGCTGGCCCCCACCGGTCCCCGCTAGAGCCCCTGCTCCATTCTCTAGAGCCCGGGCTCGGCGACCTCAGTCGCCTTCCTGGATCGCGTCTTCCCAGGCAACGAACCGACGGAGATACGCCGCGTCGATCGGCGGGCACTGAACGCCACTGACAGCGCCGCCGAGGAATCTCGAAAAGCTCTCCGCGCGCGTCCGCGCAAACGCCGGCTGGGAGTCCCTCAGTCCATCGAGGACGGGAACGATCGGAGCCGATTCGAGCTCCGCTCTGAGCAGCCACTCGAGCCGCGGCACCGTTTCCAGAGCCTTGGATTGCCCGGCGTCTCCGCTGGTCTCGTCATCAAACTCCAGGGCCGCCACCGTCAACAGATCCATCAGGCGCGCGAAGGTCACCAGGCCATGCTCCGCAGGCGCTACGTTCGAGATGTGAAGCAAAGGCGCCCTGGGTGCTTCCAGCGGGCTTGCCTGAGCCGCGACACCACCCGGCCAGTTGCGGGTAGACGTCGCCTCTCCCATTCGTTCGACCGCCAAAGCGCAGAAGTCGACCGGGACCATGTCCAGCCCGCGCGCCGAAAGCACCGTCTCCGGGGTCCATCTCGGTACTGCGACCTCGTCGGGCGCAAGCACCGCCCGCATCCTCAGGCATGACGACAGCAGCTGCGGGAGCCAGTCCGAACGGTTGGCACACCCCGACCGGGTCGACCAGGTGACGAGCGCGGGACGACTGATCGAGGCTCTGAATCGTCCAGCCGTCGCAGCCACGAGGTTCTGCACCAGACGTTCACCGACCCACTTCGAAACGGCGTAACCCGAGCTCTTCGCGAGCAGCGTCTCCGGCAGCTCTCTCGGCACAGCAACGTTTTCGGCGGCCAGCTTGGGACTGACTTGCTGGAGCATCAGGGTGACGTTGAGCGACGAGACGAAATGCAGCGCCTTGAGGGTCCGGCTGGACGCCAGCTCCAACATTCGGAGTGTTCCCAGAACGTTCGACTGACGCAACGCCGAGTAGCTCGCTTCGCCGCTGACCTCAGCGGCCACGTGGTAGATCGTTCCGACGGAGGCCGCGAGCTCACGCCAGAGCTCTTCGTCTACGCCCAGCTTCGGCTCGTGAAGCTGGCCGGCGAAGGCGACGATGCGACTTTCAGAACCCGGAGTTCCGACGTCCGGAGTCCCCAGCTCGTATTGCTCGAATACGGCTTCGACGCGCTGGGCGGCATGGGCATCGTCTCGTGCCCGAACGAGGGCGTAGATCCTGGCGCCTGGCTCGGCGCTCTGCGACAGCCGCGCCAGCAGATGTGCGCCGAGAAAACCGCTTCCACCCGTGAGGAAGATGTGGGGCTCCGCAGAATCGGGTGGCACCTCGCCGTCGGAGAGGACCGACAGGTCGGCGTCGGCACACGGATCACAACAGGAGTCCGAAGCAGGAACCGAGCCCTCCGAGACCTCTTCTCGTGCCCTTTCTACAGCCGCTTCCCCGGCTCCGTCCACGGCGCTCTCACCTGCAGCGGGTACGTCTTCGACATCATCGCGCTCTGGCGATTCGACCGCCGCCGCCTCGGGTAACGGCTCGGCGACGTCGGGCTGGCCCGACGCCAACGTTTGCGCAAGCTCTTCGAGCGGCGCCGCGACCACGGCCGCAGGGCCCTGCGACCAGATCCCCGTCGCGTGCGACTTGCTCGAGAAGATCTGCTCGAGTCGCAGTACGAGATCCATGGAGGCGAGTGAGTCGCCGCCGTGATCTGCGAAGGAACCGCGCGGGTCGACTTCTTCGACGGCCATTCCGAGAACCGAGGCAACGAGTTGGCGAAGGCTCTGGAGGATCTCCTCGCCTGAGTCACCACCTGCTCTCATCGAAGGCGCGGACGGTGTCGGCAGGTCCCTGGGCTCTTCGGCGTACGCTTGATCGATCTCCGAGCTGAAGCGCTCCTCCAGAGCGCGCCGATTGACCTTGAACGACGGAGTGAGAAGACCGTTTTCCGCGGTCCAGGGCGACTCCCCGCCCGCTCTTGCGACCACGACCACCGACGCAGGGAGGTCGCAAGCCCTCAACCTCTCGTCTCTCCCGAGAGACCGGAGCTCCGCAAGGAGCTCGGCTTTGGACACCTCGGGGTCCGAGGGCACCACGACGGCAACCACCTGACTGGCGTGCGGCCGCGCGGTGATCAGCACGTTCTCGACCAACTCTGAACGACCGTAGACCGACTCGAGGACCTCTGGCGAGACGAACTCCGCGCCGGCGAGCTTGAAGACCTGCTTGCGTCGGCCGACGATCCGGCACTTCCCGCCGGGCTCGAGCTCCACCAGGTCTCCGGTCAGGAAGTATCCGTCGTCGGTAAACGAGTCCCTGGAGCTGGCCTCGTCGTTGAAGTACCGCGTGGTCGTGCGCGCAGTCTTGACCGCGAGTTCTCCGCGCGGGAACGGTTTGTCGGCGCGCGTGTAGCCGAGCTCTGGGCGATCGACGAGGCGATGGTCGAGACCGGCAACGAGAACGCCGTTGTATGCGATGTGGCCGGTCTCCGTCGTTCCGTAACCCTCCGACATCTTGACGCCGAAGATCCTCTCCATGGCAGCGCGAACACCCGGATCGCTTGGTGCCCCACCGGTGGCAATCGTCGTGACTCGACCTCCGAGATAGTCGCGAAACCTCTGGCGTACGGCAGCTACCTCGGCGCGATCGAGCGAGGGGTCGGCCAGCGCTCGCTTGTACTCTGAGTAGATCGTGTTCCAGATCACCGGCGCGACGTCGAACAGGGTCGGTCGAATAGCTCTGACATCGGAGAACAGAGACTCGCCACGCCTCGCGAAGCCAACTCGACCACCGTTGTAGAGCACGCTCCAGACGACCGCGCGATCCGCCGCCACGGCCGAGGACTGAAACGAGCTGACCACGTACGGCCAGTGCGGGATCTCGACACACATCTCTCGCGACCAGCGCAGCCGACTCACCTGGGTGCCTTTAGGGCGCCCGGTACTTCCAGACGTGAAGATCACGGTGTAGAGACGATCCTCGTCGTCACGGGCGACACCGAGGGACTCGGCAAGCTCCAGCCCGGAGTCGTCGCCGTAGATGGTCGGCGTGTCGGGTCCGATCCCGCTGCGGGTGACGTGACCCTGGAGCGACTCGTCCTCGAGCCGTTTCTCGAGACTCACCACGGCGTCGGACTCGATCCACTCGTCGCCGTCACCAACCACGTAGATGCGATCGATCCCGCCAAGGACGCCGGTCTGGGCCTCGTACTTGAGCCATGCTTCCCGGTCGACGACCAGTGCAGACAACTGGGCTTGCTCGAGTGTCGCGGCCATCTGCTCCGGAGACTGGGAGGGCTGGAGACCCACGCTCACCATGCGCCCAAAAACGCAGGCAAAGTCGGCAACGTAGAACTCACGTCGGTTACGCGACATGAGGATTCCCACCCGGCCATCTTCAGGGAGCCCGTCGAGCTCGAGGGCTGCAGCCATGGCAAGACAAGCCCGTCTGACGGAGTCGAACGTCTCCCACTCGTAGGGTGAGGTCCCTCCGGGCTGCCCCAGCGCTCGTCGCCACCTTGCCGCGACTCCAAGCCCAGCCAGATCACCTTCGGTATCGCGCGAGCCGAAGAGAGGTCGCCGCGAATAGGTTCGGAGCGTGTTGTTGAGACCAACCGCCAGCGACGGGAAGTCCAGGAGCCCAAGCCGCGAAAACGCCAGACCGCTGTCTTCGGCGACGAACTCTTCGAACAGGAACGGATACAGCCTGGCCGCCGCTTCGACGGCATCTGGCGCGCTCTCGCGAACCCTTTCTAGCGCTCGCCGCCAGCGGCGGACGAGCTCGTAGCCTTCGGGACTCAGCACGGAGTAACACGAATCGAGCGAGCGAAAGCGAGGCACCGGGTTCGCTCGACTGTCGAGATAGAACTCAGTGCCGAGGAGCGTGCAGCGTTCACCCCAAGCCCGACGCGATGCCGGAGTGCCGGGGAGCGCGTCCCCGACCAGCTCCAGCTTTCGTTCGTCCTGATGAGGATTTATGAAGCACGCTAGTTCGAGCTGCCAGGGGAGTCGACCGCAGTGAGCCGCTCTCGCCTGCTTCTCCAGCCGGGCAAAAGCCTCCTGGGCACGCTGCATGGCGGCAACCAGCTCTGGCATTTGCTGCGGTGCCGCCGGAGAGCGGCGCGGAGCAAATCCGTGAGACGCCGCCCGAAGCTCGGCCACGCTGACGAGCAGCGCCCGTGCTGCGCGCTCGACTGCATCTGCTTCGAGCGTGGTTCTCGTCGACTCGGCTTCGAGGTCCTCCAGATTCTGCTCGACGTGCTGCAGGGCCTTTCGATAGTCCTCACCGCGCTCGGCGCGCGGAAGATCTCGATCCGGAAACACCAGAGCGGTGAGCTCGCGCACCGTGCCTGCGGCTTCGAGCAGCTCTCGGACAGGCTCTTCGAGCGAAGCGTGACGCTCGACCAGCTCCGCGGCAGCTGGCGGGAGTTGCCGATGGCTCATCGTGCAGTCTCCGCGTCGCCGAGAGGATCTTTCCAACGGACGAACACCTCGTACTGGGGACCACCGGTGTGAAAAAACTGCGAGCTCTCGTAGTCGTCGCCTTCCCAGAAGAAGCCGTGCTCACGTGATGACACCGTCGCCACCCTCAATCCCGCGGCCGCTACAGCCTCTGAAACCATGGCCTCTTCCTTGACGGCACGAATCGTCGCTGCCTTCGACTCATCGTGCGAGAACGGGGAGCTAGCGCCGTCACGGAAACGGAACGGACAGGGATAGTCCTTGCCCAGATGGTCTCTGAGGGCCCGTGACAACCTCGACGCGCAGGCGGTTCTCAAGACGTACAGCCCGGTGTTGAAGATCGGATTGCCGTTCCACTCGCTCAACAGTTCCATCTGGATGCCCGACCACTTGAGCCCCTGGTTGACCCTGTCGATGCTCTCCTGGGACTGCCCGCTCTCGAGTCGCGCCACGAAGTCGACGTCACTATGGGCATCAACCAGCGCAATCGGCGACTCGTTGACGAAGGTATCGACATCGAGCACGATGACCCAGTCACTCTCGAAGTCGTAGTCCAAGAGCGAGTACTTGCTGAAACGAGGCTCGAGATCGTCTCGTCCAACGCAGATGGTGTCCGCTTGGAGCAACCTGCGCGCTCCATGGCGCTCGATCTCGTCGGGTAGCTCGCCGGGGGACATCACGACGACGTCACTTTCCCGATCGACCCGCCGCAAGGAGCGCAGACTGTTGAGGCACATCCCAAGGTAGCGCTCGGACCCCTGGGGTGACAGATCGAGCCAATAGACGATCGTCGCGCTCGCCTGCGGAGACACGCTACTTGGCCTTCCCAACGCGTCGGCGTTCGAACGACCGATCGAGGACGTCCACCGGATCTTCTTCGAAGCGCGAGCACAGGTCGTCCACGTCGAACTGTGCCATGGCCCGACGGTAGGACCTCGTTCCGAGGATCAGCGGTGGATCCGAATGCACGCGATCTTCGAGCAGCTCGCGAACCCGCTCGCCACGCTCGCGAAAGCGCCGCC
>JANQPS010000164.1 GCA_028285365.1 Thermoanaerobaculia bacterium
ATGAAGGCACTCACCGTCAACTGACTACCGCCAGAGCGACTACCGCGAACGCCGTCGAGCTCGCCGAGCAGTTGGTGTGAACCGAGGCTGAGGCCAACCTCCTCCTCGGTCTCGCGCATGGCCGTCGACACGTTGTCCGCGTCCTTCGGTTCGCGCCTACCGCCCGGGAAGGCGATCTGACCCGACCACGGGTCACCCTCGCGAGGAGCGCGCTCGATGAAGAGGAGCTCCGGACCGGTGCTGCGCGTGCGGCTCGTGTCTTCTCGAAGAACGGCCGCCACGGCTGCGTCCGTAGGTTGCGGTTGCACTGCGAATTGGGCAGCTCTGCGCTCCAGGAGCGCGCGCACGTCGGTCAGGGACTGCGTGTACCGAGCACTAGACGATCGGGTTGAGTTGGTTGAGCTCATGGTTGCCGGACTGGACCCAGCGTGAGAATCAGGCTTCGACAGAGTGCCCCACGGATCGCGGTCAGAGATGCGCCACGGAGACGCTCGGGCTAGAGGGCGCTCGCGATCGCTTCGGACATGACCGAAAGGCTCGCCGATCCGCCGAGATCGGCTGTGACCTTGCTCGGGTCTTCGAGAACTCTCTCGACAGCGGTCTCGATGCAACGTCCTGCCTCGCTCTGCCCGAGATGGTGAAGTAACCGGACCGCTGGGGACAACACGGGAAGAGGATTCGCGAGGTCGGCTCCAACGAGGTTCGGCGCGTCCCCGTGGATCGCTTCGAAGACGTAGGTGTCCTCGTTCCGATTGATACCCGATGTCGTCGAGATCCCTCCGGCGAGCCCGGCAGCCAGTGAGCTGAGGATGTCGCCGTAGAGGTTCCCGCAGAGAAGGACATCGAACTGATGAGGATCGAGGACCAGCTGCATACACGCCGCGTCGACGATCGTCTCCCGATACTCGATGTCTTCATGATCTCCGGCGACCGTTCGAACAGTCTCGAGGAACAGCCCGTCCGAGCGCTTCATGATGTTGCCCTTGTGGATGAACGTCAGCTTGCGGCGACCATGCTTCTCAGCGACGCCAAAGGCGTAGCGTGCAATCCGCTCACAGGCCTTGCGAGTGACGACCTTGAGGCTCTGAACCACACCCGGCACGATTTCGTGCTCGATTCCTTTGTAGATGTCCTCGGAGTTCTCGCGAATCAGCATCAGGTCGAGGTCGCCGTAGCGGCTGGCGATACCTGGAATGCTGCGAGTCGGGCGTACGCCGATATAGAGATCCAACCTCTGACGAAGCTCAACGTTTGGATTGATGGGCCGCTTGAAGCCCGGGGTGTCTTCACTCGGCCTGGGGTCGGTCGTCAGAAACTTCGTCTTGAGCGCCAGCTTCGTCGAGCGTACGGATCGAATGGCCTCGTCGAGAAGGTCCTCTTCCGAGTCCCCATCTGCTGGCGCAACGTCGATCCGGTGCCAGTCGACCCGACCGCCGGCACGCTCCACGATTTCGATCACATGCGGCACGATCTCTTCGCCGACGCCGCCTCCACACAGCAATGACACTCGAGGGGATGTCATGACTCACTCCTTGAGAGGATCTCGATCAAAGCGTCGCCGACTCCACTCGTACCGGTGGTACCGCCGAGGTCTCTGGTCACGCTCTTGCCTTCGAAGAGCAGCGTTCTCACTGCTGATCCCAGTCGATCGGCAGCGCCCGTCTCGCCGATATGACGAAGCATCAACACGGCCGAGAGGATCAGCGCAATCGGATTGGCCTTGTCCTGGCCGGCAATGTCTGGAGCTGTACCGTGCACGGCTTCGAAGACAGCGTGACCGGCCCCGATGTTGGCCCCTGGAACCATGCCGAGTCCGCCGACGAGACCTGCGCAAAGGTCGCTGACGAGGTCGCCGTCCAAGTTGCCCATGACCAGCATGTCGAAGTCCTGCGGCCGCTGAACCAGGGCCATGGCAAGATTGTCGAGCGGCAGCACCTCTACCTGGAGATAAGGGTAGTCGGCTGCGATCTCTTGAGCGCAGTCGAGAAAGAGCCCGTCCGAGAGTGGCATGACCGATGCCTTGTGAACGATGGTGAGGTGCTTTCGGCCATGGTTGCGCGCGTACTCGAAGGCGAAGCGCATGATGCGCCTGGAGGACTCCCGCGTGACGACCTTCAAGGCTTCGACGACCCCGTCGATGACCTCGTGCTCGCGACCGGAGTAGAGGCCCTCGGTGTTCTCGCGAATGACAATGAGATCGATGTCCGAGTACTTCGAGCGGTAGTCGCCCGGCAGAGAGACGACGGGGCGCACGCAAGCGTAGAGGCTGAGTGCCTGACGCAATGAGACGTTCACGGATCGCCAGCCCTTGCCGATCGGCGTCTCCAGTGGGCCCTTGATCGCGATTCGCGTCTCGCGAATGGAGTCGAGAGTCTCTTCGGGAAGCGGAACCATTCCCGCCGCCACCGCTCCGCCACCTGCAGGAGCGTTCCGCCACTGAATGCGTCCGTCGGTCACTTCGTCGACGACGCGCACCATCACGGCACTGACCTCCGGCCCGATGCCGTCTCCGGCAATGAGTGTCACCGGGTATCTCATGACTGCGTGTCCTCGTCCTTTGGGTGTTCGATAGCGGTCTCGTTGGTCTCGGGCTCGCCGAGCGGCAATGCTGTCGTGGACTTGATCTCGTTGAGGACGATCGTCGTCCGGACTTTGTCTACCCCCTCGACTGCCGTGAGCCGCTCGATCAGGAGATCCTCGAGATTGCGATGGTTCCGAGCCACCACCTTGAGAAGGTAGTCGAACTCTCCGGTCAGGAGGTGGCATTCGAGGACTTCCGGCATGTCCCTCATCGCGCGCCGAAATCGAGCCACCGTCTGGGGTTGGTGTCGAGAGAGCGTCACCTGAACGAAACAGAGGAGGTCGAGGTCCACCGCCTCACGGTCGACGAGCGCCACCTGACGTTTGATCACACCAGCGTCGTACAGCTTGCGCAGCCTCTTCTGGAGGCCTGGAGCCGAGATCTCGAGTCGTCTTGCCAGCTCGCTGACGGTCGGACCAGCGTCGCTCTGAAGGTGACGCAGGATCTCCAGGTCGCGTTCGTCGAGCTTCATCGGGGCGCAGAGTAGCAGAGTCGGTTCACAGACTGATCGGGGCAGGTCAGGTTTGATTTCGGAACCCAATCAGTCCGTTCGATAACATTTGAGAACTCATTTTTGCCATTAGCGTTGCGTTTTGGTAGTCTTGTCTCGGTCACGGATGCGATCGTCCTTTGTGATCGTCTTTTGTGATCATCCTGACCGAACGGTGTTCTCCGATCGTGGTTGCCGTGCACCCGCCGCGCGACGGAGCCGAGCCCGACCCAGTAGCGAGGCCGGGGCCAGGGGCTACCGGGCTCCTGTTTGCCAGGGTTGGGGTGCCAGGGTTGGGGCCCCAGAGTCTGGGTGCCAGGCGGACGATGAGGGGAGCGGCTATCGCGAACCGAGTCGTATCGGGCCAGGTCACGAGACTCGGCCACGAACGAGCGACAGAGCCAACGCTTCCGCGGGGCAGCCGATCAGGACTCGGGAAGACGAAGACCGAGCCCACGCCAAGACAAGGCAATGATGAAAAACCTCCAGACCCAAACGCCAAGGCCAAATGCAGTGACGGACTCCAACGCGGGTCTCGAAGAGTGTCTTGCCGGCTGGGTGCGCTCTCAACCGAGAAACCTGCTCAGGGCCATGGTCGATCTGGTCAGCCGGCCGGGAATCATCTCGTTGGCAGGCGGCTTGCCGGACCCGGCACTGTTTCCTACCGACGAAGTGCGTTCCGCCTACGACGACGTACTGTCTTCCGATCCATCGCGCGCACTTCAGTACGGCCCGCCCTTTGCTGTACTCAAGGAACAGATCGTCGAGATCATGAAGCTGCGCGGAGTCACTACACGGCCCGAACAGGTCGTCATCACGACGGGTGCGCAACAGGGGATCACGATCTGTGCGCGCCTCTTTCTGGAGCATCGGTCCTCGGTGGCGCTGGAAAGCCGCATCTACACAGGCGCTCAGCAGGCGATTGCACCTTATGGCGCACGCGTCCTGGCTCTCGAGACCGATCTCGAGGAGGGCCTCGACCCGTGCTCGCTCGAGGCCCATTTCGCGAGAGGAGAGACTCCAGCCCTGACGTACGTGATTCCTGAGGGCCACAATCCTCTGGGTGTGAGTCTTGCTGCCGAACGCCGCGAGGCCCTGGTGGAAGTGGCAAGGAACCGGCGCTTTCCGATCATCGAAGACGACCCGTATGGGCTCTTGGCATTCGAGGGAGAAGGTCAGCCAGCCTTGCACGCTCGAGGCGCTGACACCGTGGTCTACCTGGGCTCGTTTTCGAAGATCCTGTCGCCTGCGCTACGGCTCGGCTGGATGGTGCTTCCCGAAGCCCTCGTGAATCGAGTCGCCGTGGTCAAAGAGGCCA
The DNA here is from genome assembly GCA_028285365.1 of Thermoanaerobaculia bacterium. Lineage (GTDB taxonomy): Bacteria > Acidobacteriota > Thermoanaerobaculia > Multivoradales > Multivoraceae > JANQPS01. The sequence goes on from JANQPS010000164.1 coordinate 4,390, forward strand.
TCGACCTCGAAAGCAGCGCTCTGACCCAACGGGTCGTTTCGAAGATGCTCGAGACCGGCATGCTCACCGCTCACG
>JANQPS010000166.1 GCA_028285365.1 Thermoanaerobaculia bacterium
CTGAAGGCAAGTCCACGCAGTTTCCGCCCACTGTGGAAAGCGGCAAAAAACCGGCGTCTCACCAATGATCGCCGTGTACGGCAAAATTTTGGAAAGTGGCGCTTTCCGCGTTTCACGAGTATGATGACGACCGTTGTACCTGATGGGGGCTGAGTTGGGTACACCGTTTCTTTTCAGATGAGTTGAACCCACCATCTAGCGTCATGGGCCAGCAATCTCGGCTCTGAAGTGCCAGGTGGCCGTCCCAAGGGGGGATCATGCAGGGTACCGGCAGTCATACAGCAGCGGCACTCGTCCAGCTAGACGACACCCAGCAGGCCTTCGAGCGTGATACGTCCTTGCGCCTCGTGCGCGAGCACATCGAGCGCAACTTCACGCGCCGGATCTCGCTCAGCGAAGCAGCGGATGTCGCCGGCTTCGAGCGCACGTACTTTTCCGCCTACTTCCACAAGAAGGTAGGCATCACGTACACGCGCTGGCTGAATGCTCTCCGCGTGTCGCGCTCGCTCGACCTCCTACGCTCGACCATCATGCCCATCTCGAACATCGCGCGTCAGGTCGGTTACCGCGACCTCAGGACCTACGAACGCAACTTCAAGCGCCTCGTTGGCCTGACACCTTCGGAGTTTCGCGCTCGGTCGTAGGCCTCTTGGACGGCGTCCCGCCAGTCTGCCAGTCGCTACCAGCTTACGTCGATACCAGACGACTCCGCGCCACAGTCTTGCGCTGCGCTGAGCCCATCTTCTCGAGGCGACCGGGGCCCGACCGCGCATCACGTCGCGACGCGGCCCTCCTCTAGGCTGAGCGTCTACAGGCGGACCACGTCGACCTGGTCTTCTGGAATCCACCCTTCCAGATCGTCAGGCAGGCGAATCTTGATCCAACCCGGGCTGCGCTCGATGACTCGGACCTCGGTGCCTGCGTGAAGCTTGAAGCGCACCACTGAGTCTTCGTCAGTGCCGTAAGTGACATTGACTTCTTGGGGTATCACGACCGCAACTTCGGACAGGCCACTGGAGTGGACAACGGCCGAAGCCGTCACGCACACGAGAACCCCACCACTCACGACCGCCAGCCACTTCCATCCCGGACTTCGCCTGAACAACCTGATGGCCAAACATCCCCAGAAGACCACATTGAGAAGCAGCGCGCCCACCCACAACTCGCCAGCGGAAAAGCTGTAGTGCCAGAAGAACAGACTGCGCAGCGCCTCTGAGGGGGCTGGTGCCTCGATGTCGTCCTTGGCGAGCGTTCGCGCGTAGGCGAGATTGGCGATGACATCCTGCTCGCGCGGAAGCGCAGCGCGCGCGCGCAGGTAAGAGGCAATGGCTTGCCCCAGCTGTCCGGAGCGCAGATAGGCGTTGCCGAGGTTGTAGAGAGCGGCACCGCCAGTCCCTCCGTTCCTGACCACCTGCTCATAGAGCTCGGCTGCAAGCTCGTACTCACCTTCTTCGTAGGCGGCATTGGCACTGAAGAAGAGCTCCTCGGTGGGCAGGCTCTCCTCGTGCCCGACTGTCGGTGCCTCGGAAGCGGAAGGCTCGGGGCTCGTGACAGTCGAACGGTCTCCGGTCACGCGCCCCTCGGACTCCGTCGCAGCCTGGGAAGCGGCAGGCACTCGAGCCGAGCTCGAGACCGCACCCACCAGGAGGCCGCCAAACGCCAAGAGGGCCGCACCGAGGAGGATCCGAGGACCCGCAAGGGGGGCGAGCCGTCGCCTCCCCACAGTTCCTGTGGCACTACGTTCCAACACTACCGTCGCCCTCCGAGCATCCGATCGAGGTCGCCGATGATCCCCTCGACTGATCGAATCGTCTGCTCACCGCTCGGTCCCGTGCCC
>JANQPS010000547.1 GCA_028285365.1 Thermoanaerobaculia bacterium
GTCATCACGCGCCAGCCCCGCCTCAGATCGCGTCTCCGCCAGCCGACGAGCCCCCGCCCCACGAGCTCGAGCGAGCGCGTCGAGGTAGAGAGTTTCAGCCGCGACGAGATCACCCGCAGCACGCTCGACTCGCGCCAGCGCGCGGCTCACCCAACCCTGCCGCACGTCGGTCTCTTCACTCGGCTCGAGTCGATCGACATCGGAGCGCGCCAGCTCGACGAGCGCCCTGGCTGCATCGAAGCGATGCAGACTCTGCTCGAGATCGACCAGCGTCAGGGTGAGGTCGAGTCGGTTTTGCGGAGCCAGATCAACGCTGTCGCGAAGCTGCTCGGTGGCGCGATCGAGTACTTCGGTCACCGTGACGTGCGTCGAGATCAAGTCCTGAGACTCCACGTTGGCCGCGTCGAACATGCCGATCACAAACTCGGTCACACCCTCGGCTCGCTCGCGCTGTAGCTCCGCTTGGACGCGCTGACGCTCCTTCGCCTCGGACTCGACACGAGCGCGCCGGGCCTGGTCGACCGCCACCGCCGCGGTGATGACGAGCCCGAGCATCGCTGCCAACAAGGCTCCAGCTGCCGCTCGGTGCCGAGCCACCAGCTTGCGCATCACGTAGCTCGGCCTGGCCGGAAGGACGCTGACCGGCCGCCGCGCCACGAGGTGCCGACAATCACGCGCCAGATCCGCCACCGACTGGTAGCGCTCCTGGGGATCGCGATCCAGCGCCTTCGCGACCAGCGCGTCGAGCTCACGCTTCTCGAGGCTCGAAGGCCGACCCGACTTTCCCAAGTGGCTCAAACGTCGTGAGGGAGGCTCGACGTCGTCGTTGTGGCCGCCGGGACGCGGGAGTACCGAGGTCAACATCTGATAGAGCACGACACCGAGCGAGTAGACGTCGCTGGCCACGCTGAGCTGCCCGCTCCCGACGTGCTCGGGACTGGCATAACTCGGAGTCGCCGGTCGCACCATCGACTCGACATGATCTTCGCCCAGCAGCTGAGCCACTCCGAAGTCGAGCAGCTTGACCGTCCCGTCGCCGGTCACAAGCACGTTGCCCGGCTTGAGGTCGCCATGTACCAGCAGCGAGCCGTGTGCCTTGGCCACGACATCACACACATCCGCGAAAAGCTCGAGAACCTGGGTCCACGAGGCCCGCGTGCGCCTCACCGACTCGGTGATCGGCTCGCCGCGAACCAGCTCCATGACCAGATAGGGGGTTCCTTCGGGCGTGCTGCCGCCGTCGAGCAGGCGCGCAATTCCAGGATGTTCGAGGCTGGCGAGGATCTGACGCTCGCGGCCCAGCTGTTCGAGATTCCAGCCGTCTTCGCGATCGTCGCGAACGACCTTGATCGCAACGGTCTGCTCATAGTCACCGATGCGCTTCGCTCGGTAGACGACTCCCATCCCGCCGATTCCCAGGACCTCTTCGAGACGGTAGTTGCCGAGCACCGTCCCCTCGCGGCGACTGGCGTCGCTCGAAGCCAGCGGCACGGCAAACCAAGGAGTCTTCTCGCCGAGCTCAGCCGACGACCGCAGGCTCCCCTCGAGCGCATCGTCCGCCAGCATTCTTCCGATGCGCTCGCGCTGATCGTCATCCACAACTTTTCGCTCCAGCCAGAGCGCGCGCTCTTCTGGCTCGATGTCCAAGGCCTCGAGCAGCAGCCGCAGGGTCTGCTGGTCGCGAGTCGCGGTTGCGCTCACATCGTGTCGGGCGTCAGGCTTCGAAGTCGCGTCGTTGCGTTTCATCCTGAGATCCACACCAAACCAACCACCAAACCAACAGAGTCAAGCAATCGTCCAGCTGGACACGGAGAAGACGAGAGCTTGGCTCTTCATTCACACGTCTGGTCGCTCGGCCATCGCCGTCCTGAGCTCGTCACTCATCCACGCCCGAGCCGCTCGCCAGTAGCGCTTGATGGTGCGACTCGACTTGTCGAGATGGCGGGCGAGCTCCTCGTGCGAGAGACCCGCAAAGTAGTGCAGCTCGAAAACCTGGGCAAGATCGGGATCCGCAGCTGCGAGCCGCTCGAGCTGGCGATCGACCAGCTCCCACGGCGGCTCACTCGAAGCCCCGAGCTCGAGCGCGTCCGAGACGGGTACGGCGTCACCCTCGCGCTTGACTGCCCCGCGCCGCCGCGCGCGATCGATGAGCACCTGACGCATGTAGCGACTCAACAGGGCCAGAAAATGCTGTCGGTCGTTGGGAGCGATCGGCGAGGCATACAGCTTGACGAACGCCTGATTCACCAGCTCCGTCGCCTGCAGCGTCGGACTGTAGATCTCGCCGCGAATCAGGTAGCGAGCAATCGCGCGCAGCTCGTCGTAGGCAACCTGAAAGGCGCGCTGCTCGTCGAAGACCTTGGGAGCAAACCAGGTCGGGTCGTAGCGCTCCGGGAATCTCGGAGACTGAGGTGCGGCCGGATCCTGAGACCGAGACAGCGTGATATCTCCTGAGCGGGGGACACCAAGCATATCGCTCGACGGCGCGAGCTCCGGTCAGACGCATTCTCCTGACGTGTGATCCGAGCGTCCTCAAAACTTGCACCCCCGCGGAATCTCGGTGGGACACCTTGGGGGCTCGAACAGGCTACCCGCGGGCCTGTCTTCAGCGAGATTGCGACCGATCTCGTCGGCAAGCGGAAAGAAGAGCGGAGCCAACGCCGTCCCAATGCGGTCTCCGACGATGGCTGCGGGGGCTGTCGCGATTCCACCGGTGACGAGAGATCCACACACTCCCCTCGACACGGCGAACTGGAGGACCGGAACCTTTGCGGCCTGGTTGAGGCCGAGCTTGAGGCCAAGCTGCCCAAACGGAGAATCGAGGCTTGGGAGATCCAGGCGAGGGAGATCGAACTCGGGAGGGGCCACACCCGGATCGATCTCCTCCGGTCTCAATCCGCTGGGATCGATCGAATTGATGGGGTCTGCGAGCTCGTACAGCATGGTCGAGCCGCCGGCAAACAAGATCGGATCTCTAGCCGTCCACCGCCCAGGATAGGGGTCGTAGTCGCGCGCTCCGAATCGCACCAGGCCGGTGTCCGGGTCATAGAGACCACCCGCGAAGCCAAACGGCTGAAAGCCAGGATTGGTGTCGAGGAGGACCCGGCCAAACTCGTCGTAGTCAAGGCGATGGGCGATCGCTCCACTCGCGGCATCAACGACGAGACGAGCACTGCCGACGTGGTCGCTGACCAAGCGGTAGGTGGTGGTCCCTCTGTGGACCAAGTCCGGCACGTTGGCGCGCGTCCCGTAGACGAAACGCGAAGTCACCAGCCCCGCAGCGTCAGTTTCCGCGACCGGCGCGAGAGCGGAGCGAAACAAGAAACCACGTTCGAGTACGCCGTCGACACTCCGCCCGATGCGCCGTCCAAAGCCGTCCAACACATAGGCAATGACAGTGTTGTCGGGGAGGGTTACGGAGAGTAGCGATCCCAGCTCGTCATAGACGTAGCTGGTCGTGTCCAATCCCGACGCCTTGGTGAGCAGCTCACCACTTTGCCGAAAGGTGTAGATCTCGCCACCGTAGCTCGACGCCCGATCCTGGGCGTCGTAGACGCCGGTCTCGGTCGATGACCCATCACCGCGAGTGAGCCGGTTGCCGTTACCATCGTAGGTGTACGACGCGGCCAGGACGGAGTCTTGGTCGACCTGCTCGATACGACCATTCGCGTCGTAGGTGTAGTCCGTCACGGTGGTCACGCCGCCGATCGTCTCGGTCTTGCTCGTGACTCGGCCCAACCTGTCGCGGTCGAGCGCATAGGAGAAGAACGGAGTACCGCTCGCCGACGCCGTATAGCCCACGAGCTCGCCAAAGTCGTTGTAGCTCCAGCTATCGCTCACGATTCCCACGCTCGTCGAGCTGATCTGTCCAGTGGTCGCCTCGCGGGTGATGCCAAGAGCCCCGGCGCTCACCAACAGGGAGTCGTCGTCGTAGCCGAAAGAAACAGCGTCGGTACCGCCTACCTGCTCCGAAGCCACTCGCCCGCCGGCGTCGAGGGTCAGCGAATAGCTGCCGGCCACGGGACCAGACCACGTCTCGCCAACCAGCAGCTCACCGAGATGGCTGCGAGTCAACGTCACGCCGCCAGGTGACGTAATCGACGTCACGAGTCCACTGGTGGAGTCATAGGAACGCGTCGTCGTCCCTGCCTCGACGGTCCGAGTCGCAAGGCGCCCACCAGAGTCATAGGTGAGAACCACGGAGCGGCCATCGGGCCGGTCGATACGCGTCAGGCGTCGGCTCTCGTCGTACGTGTAGTTGGTGTCCACCGCTCCACCGATCGCAGGTGGCTGATAGCTCGCGACGTCACCTGCAGGGGTATAGGTGAAGCTGTGAGCACCGCGGTCCGGAGGCGTCACCGACACCAGGTTGCCGCTCGCATCCCAGTCGAGCGCGACCACTTCGGTATCGGGCAACGTCATGGTGAGCGGACGGCCCAGGTCGTCATACGTGATCGCCGCGACTTCACTCTCGGCGTCCGTGATGGACTCGAGGTCACCAGCCTCCGAGTAGGTCATCGTCGTCGTGCGCTCGTCCACACCCGAGCCTGAGTCGATCTGGGTGAGCTCGCCGTCGACGTAGGTGAGCGTCGTCGGGTTCGTCGATAGCCTGAGATCAGCGGTGACAAGCAAACCGTCATCGTCGTAGGTGAACGTGTCGACACGGCCTTCTTCGCTCGTTACCGAGGTGGTATTGCCGCTCGAGTCGTGACCGTAGGTCGTGGTGTTGCCGAACGTATCGGTTGTGGTTTCGAGCTGGTTGAAGACTGGCTCGTAGGTGAAGTCGAGGCTGCCACCCAGGGTCTCGTCCACGAGGCTGAGCTGGTTGCCTGTGGCGGTGTCATAGGTCGAGCGGCGGACGTGACCACTGGGCCGCTCGACCCTTTCCAGCTGGCCTCCTACGGAGTACTCGCGCAAGGTGGCGAGCCCCGAGGGCTCGATCAAGGTCACCGGCTGGCCAAAACCGTCGCTAATCATCGTCAGCGTGCGACCCTCACCATCGACGTAGGTCGACGCCGCATCCTCCGGGCGTACGACCGGAGATGGATTGACCTCGGAGCCGACGCCTGACGCAGGGCCGACAAAGCCGACCGACTGCACGTTGGTCGAGCTCCGCTCGGAGCCGTCTGGCCAGAACGCGCGCTCGACCCTACCGAGATCGTCGTAGTCGTAGCTGGTCAGCTGCGCGCGCTCGTCGGTCTGCGAGATCATGCGGTGCCCGTCGTATTCGAAGAGCCGCTGCTCGCCGTCCGGAAAGGTCACCGCTCTCAGATCACCTTCAGTGTCATGGGAGAACAGAGTGTCGCGGTCCGCGGGATCCGTGATGCTCTCCAGTCGTCCGGCGGCGTAGGTGAAGGTGGTCTCCTGACCTACCGGATCCGTGATCGACTCGAGACGACCCGCGCCATCATACGCATAGAGCGTCGTCCTGCCGTTGCGGTCCACGACCGACGTCTGGCGGCCGCTCGAGTCGAAATGAGTCAGCGTGCCGTCGGGTGTCGATCGCGTGAAGGTGGAGTCGGGGTTGACGGTGAGAGTCGTCGGATCACCCGGCGGACCCTCGAGCAGCGTCGGCTGATTGGGCTCCGCCATCCGGTAGCGAGCCGCCAGCTGTGAATAGTTGTAGAAGCCGACGCGCCCGGGAGGAAAGATGCCCGAGACGTCGAAGATCGTTTCACCGTCGACGGTGATGTGAATGCGGTTGCGCTCGTAGAGCACACGAACCTCGTAGACCTCGTCGCGCTCCCAACCCAAACCCTCGCCAAAGCGACTCGCGAGTGGCAACGCCTGCGGGCCTTGATGACTCCAGAACAGACACTCCGCGTCGCCGGCAGGAACGCTGCCCAGGAAGCGAGTGAGGCGAAATCCCTCCTCGCTCGTGCCACAGGCTCCAGCTGTCTGGGTGGCACCCTTCCAGTCGAAGACGATGAAATCCATCACTCCTGCCGGATCACCGTCTGACGTGATCGGAGCGCGGTAGCCCAGTACGAGCCCGATCTGATCGTCGTCCCCGGTCGTGACCTGGAGTTGCGCGAAGATCTCGCCTTCCGCGTGAACGAACGGCGAGACCCAGGCCGATGCATTGCCGAAGTTCGTACCCGTCTGGGTCACCTCGCGACCATCGGGAGACACCGCCCAGCTCGCATGATCGTCCGGGTAGTTGAGCTCGTCGGACCAGCTGGTCACATCGAGATCGCTGGTGGAGAACTCGAACAGACGCGACGTCCCGTCGCCGTCCACCAGCAGCTGAGACCCATCAGGCTGGGCAAACAGCCGGCCTAGACCTTCGACGCCCCAGCCGGCTCCGAACGGGCTGTCTTCCTCGTTGACCACCACGAGATCCTGACGGACGGACGACGACACGCTGGTCGCCGGATAGTGGCTGGTCATCTCGAGTCGGGCGGGATAGACCCCCGTGTTCAGGTGCCTGGCGTCGTAGGCGAGGGAGCCACGAAACGTCTCGTCGGTGCTCTCACTGAAGCCGCTCGTGTCGACGAACACCGGAGCACCAGAAGCCACTCCGCCAACCTCCAGCTGATACGACGCGCTCTCGGGAACGGCGGCGCGCCGATCGATCGTGACGTCGACGGGCACGAGGAACCGTGAACTCGCTCGCAAGGAGTCGTAGCTCAAGACGACCCGGCGCTTCTTGCCTTGCGAAGTCGTGGGCGGCAGTGCGACGCTCTCCGAAAGTGAGCCGGTCTTCAGGCGGACGCTCGAGCCAATCGAGCAGCCGGTCGGGAAGCAGCAGCCGTTGCACGGCTCATCACCATCGTCATTTGGCCGCGGACTTCCCATGGGCGGCAGCATGGCGTGCCAGTCGGCGGCACGCACGCCGCCGATCATCGTGTCGATGGTTCCGTCAGCCTGGACCTCACCCTTTCCCACGACGGTAAAGAAGCCGCCGGATGGGTCGAGGGACCAGAGGTCCGTCTCACTCCCGACGGCAAGCGCGTCGACGTCAGTGAAGGTGATCGGTGCGGGCGGGTCGAAGACGACACCCACCGGCTGGATCGTGATCAACATCCCGGGCTCGAGCTCGGAAGGCAGCTCCGCGGGAGCAAATCCTTCGGGAACGGCGGAGATGGTCAGCTCGCCGACGA
>JANQPS010000204.1 GCA_028285365.1 Thermoanaerobaculia bacterium
ACGCAACGATGACAGCGGGAACGTCAGCCTGGAGGGTAAAGCGCCTCAGGCGTCCCTCGGCCTCCGCAAGCGCCAGGACCTCGCGCTCGCGCTCGGCATCGAGATCCGTCTTGCGCTTCTCGAGCTGTTTCTGGGCGGAGTCGCGCTTGGCCACGACTCGCATGAGCCGCTGCTCCAACTCGGTCGTATCGAACCAGAGCACGGGGTCCCCGGCCTCCGCGTGGGCTCCTTCTTCTGGCAATCGAGCGATGGTGTAGTTCCACACCTTCTGGAGGGCCGGTGGACCAACCTTGGCGCTGTCGCGCGCCTCCAGCTCGCCGAGAGCTTCGACTTCGATGACCAGATCAAGACGTTCGACGATGCGGAGATCGGCAGGATCACTACCGCCGCACGCGCTGACGACCAGACCGACGACGGCAAGAAGCAACAGCGCGCGCCGCAGAGCCATGACACTCCCTGTCGGTGATGCCGGAACGCTCATGACTCGGCTCCTACGGCCATCCGCAGTCTCGTTCCCAACTCAGGACCCTCGAGCAACACGCAGTGCATGCTCGAGCAGTCTCCGATCTCGACTGACTGCCAACCACCTCGGTACAGCGCGACCCTCGTTTCCGTCAGTCGTTGCTGAAGGGCTGATCTCGGCACGAGTCGAACCGACTCGCCGTTGACGGTGTCGACTCGACGCTCGACCGAGACACGCACCGACATCCCGGGCCGAACGCGCTCACGGTCGAGTTCGGGAACGTCGATGACGACCGAAAAGACCCTTCGAGAGGAGCGTCGGCTCGGTTGCTGAGCAACCCGATCGATCAACCGCACCCGCCCGCGAAGCACCTCGCCTGGGAATGCGTCCAGCTCGATCTCAGCGTCGAGACCGGTCTCGATTGCGCCGTCGTCTACGTCGAAGAGATCCGCGCGCACGACCATCGTGTCGAGATCGGGCAGTCGCACGACCCGCATGCCAGGCTGGACGTTGTCGCCGATCTGAAACGGTCGGTCATCGACGTAGTTCTCCTGGACCACGACGATCCCTTGTCGCGGAGCCCGCAGCGCCAGTCGGTCGATCTTGGCCTCGGCGTTGGCAGCCGCTCGTAGCGCCTTCTCCAACTCGACCTCGGCCACGGCAACGTCGCTCTTCGCTGCTTCTTCGCTGCTCGCGAGATTGCGCACCGCCTGGGTTTCCTCGAGCTCAGCCTTCTCGAGCTCCAACCTGAGCCGCGCCATCTCGACTTCGGATTTGAGGCCTTCGGGGATGTCGGCCTCGATGCGTGCACGCCGCAGAGTCGACTGTGCCTGTTCCAGCTCGAAGGCCGCCTGAGCCAGGTCGGTCGCAGCTGTCGAGAGAGCAGTCTCTAAACTGGTCTCCGCCTGCTCGATCTGGGTCTCGAGCTGTTCGAGGTTGGAAGCGAGTGAGGAGTTGTCGAACTCCACCACTGTGTCTCCCGGCTCGACCTGGGAGCCTTCGGAAGCGAGCCAGCCGATCTGCAGGGGAAAGACCCCGACGTTGGGAGCAGAGAACTCGACGGCTTCTTCGGCCACCAGCTTGCCGGTCATGTGGTGGCTGATGGTCAGTGGTCCGGCACTGACTCGCAGATCCAGGGTGGTCGTGCCAGTCACGTCCGCCTGGCTCGCCGCACACCCGATCACGACAACGGTGAGTGCAACGACCGATGCAGTCAGGAGTCTGGCCCACTCCCCACCGTGGCTCCGCACCACGTTGCTCTGCTTGTCGCTCACCAGGCTCACACCAGGTTTCCCCACACTGTCACTCTTCCCCCGTGCACTCTTCCCCGTGTCACTAGACCCACAGCACTAGACCCACAGGTCCTCTGCCCCAAGCTGTGCCGGTTCACCTCTAGCTACGAACCGCAGCCGTGCACCGTCGCATGGACTTGTGACTTTCTCGAGGCGCCCCCGGTTCCTGGCGCTTCCGACACTCTCCCGGCATTGCCCAGTGCATCCCCCTCGGGAACTAGTCGCAAACGGCAAGCGCCTGGACATCCACGACGGCCTCGGCTGCAGATCCCAAGGTATTGAAGTAGGAGGTTGCCGTACCGCTTACCGAATCCGTGACGTCGAGGGTGTACTCGACGTCCGTAGTCGCCGCTGCGAACACCCAGAAGTGGCCGTTGACGGCGCAGCCATCGAGAACCTTGACCAACACCTCCCAGTTGTCTTCGTCGAAGAACCAGAACAAACCCGAGTCGTCCGACCCCAGTTCGACGACCCGACCCGGCCCGGTGTTTCCCTGAAAGTCTCGCCAAGACATCTCGACCGCGAATCGTGAAGCGTTGAGACACAGTCGCTCATCGCCCGATTGGCAGGCCGCCCCACCAGAGTCGAGGCGTACCGGTGCCTGGTCCCGCGCTCTCTGCCGAACAGGCTGCGCCACCTTCCACGTCGTCCGGGACGGCCGTTCGGAGGCGACCACACTTCCCGCACAAGTAGGGAGCGCTTCGACGTCGATGACCGAAGCCGAGGCCGTACCCAGCGGATTACTGTAGCTCTTGGATGTCCCGCTGGCCGTGTGCGTGACGGTCAGCGTGTATTCGACATCCGTCGTTGCTGCGGCGAACACCCAGTAGTTGCCGTTGATGGCACAGCCGTCGAGCACCTTGACCAGCATCTCCCAGTTGTTCTCGTCGAAGAACCAGAACAGCCCGGAGTCATCAGAGCCCGGAACCACCGTTCCGACTCCCGTGTTTCCGGCAAAGTCACGCCACGTCACTTCGACTTCGTACTCTTGCTGGTTGAGGCACAAACGCGTGGAGCCGGACTCACAAGGACCGTCGGGATCAGGGTCCGGATCCGGATCCGGCTCTTGCTCGACATCGCTGCGCAGAGTCGCTCGGTTGGCCGTCGCCCGGGGCCAGACGTCCAGAAAGGCGTCTCGGATCCCTTCGAGGCGCGAGCTCATCGTCGCACTCGGAGTCTGCCCCTGCTCGACGATTCCGACGAAACCGATGTTGAAGTCCTTCTGAGAGCTCGCAAAAGCGGGCTGGCGCGCCCCGTTGGCCGCGATCACGTCCTCGACCGTGAGGTCGATGCGGTCTCCGGCATAGCGCCCTGCAACGATCTCGATGGGATTGTCGACGAGAAAGAAGTCGGGAACCTCGCTGGCCTCCATCAGGCCCATCAGATAGAGGTCGAGGGCCGAGTACGACGTGGCAGGCACAAAAAACTCGTTGTCGACCTTGTCGAAAGTGCCGTCGCCGTTGTCGACCCAGAAGGCGCCCCCCATGGGTGAGTTGTCCGACGTCGAGCCCAGGGGCATCACGCTGGGGGTATGGAGCCCGAACTCCCAATGCACGTCTCCGATGCGAACGGTCTCACCGTCGACTAGAGCTTCCGAAACCGTGAGCCACCGGTGACCGATCTCGTGCGTGAGTAACCCCACCTGACGGTCGTAGCCGGTGAAAGGACCCCAAACGTCGGTATCCGACTCGGCACCGAACGGACTTCCTATGAACGATGGGAACTGAGCCACTTGCAGAGACTCGGTGCAGAACCTCTGCGGATCGACGAACCCGGCGATGATGCCCGTGACCTCGTTGCCGATGGGTCCGGTGCTCACGGCTCCAGACTCGGGCGCATCGATCCGCCAGTCGGTGTAGAACGCCATCATGTCGAACTGGTCGCCGATGTCCTCGATGACCGCGCACGCGAGACTCTCGGTCGACGGAATGGCGCGATAAGAGAACTCCTCGTAGCGCACCTGCAGCGCTGGATCGCTCGGGGAGATGCTCGTGAAGTCGACCGCGGGAACCGCAACCCGAGACTCTTCGAGGGGTCCCACGACGGTTCGATCTGGAGGGGCGCCGAGGTCCTGGATATCGGCGGCTTCGCCGAAGGCCACCAGAGCAGGAATGTCTCCGAGGTCCTGAGATACCGCTCTGATCGACAGCGTTCTGCCGACCAACGTCACGTCCGGCAGGACTCCGGGCCCCGAGCCGCTGTAGGTGTTGCCCACCCCACCCAGGATCTCGACGACGACGTCGACGTCGTTCACGTCAGGGGTTTGCATGAACGGCGACTCGATGTCGATGTTCAAGCTGTAGCGCAGCCCGGCAACCGCCGCGTCACCCGTGGCGAGCGGCTCGCCGCGGGTCTCGAACTCGAAGCGGAAACCCGTACCATCGATCTGGAAGACCCGCACGGCCAGAAGATCGAGATGTGCCGGCACGAGCAGGTCTTCGCCGTCGAGCAACTCGCCGATCAGAACTT
>JANQPS010000217.1 GCA_028285365.1 Thermoanaerobaculia bacterium
GCGGTCTGCGTGACGTTCCAACCGAACTGCTCGAGCTTGTGCAGGAGAAACATCTTCTCAGAGACCTCGCGAAACTCACGCAGGCTCTCAATGGCCAACAAGGCCTCGGACATCTCGGCGGCACCGGCTCCGCTGACGCTCAGGAGATCCTCCTTTTCGATGGGATCGGAGCCACTGAGAATCAACAGACGCTCGACCAGGTTGCGCAGTTCGCGAACGTTACCCCGCCAGGGAAGCGTCTTGAGATGAGCTAGCGCTTCGGCGGAAAAGGTCTTGTGGGGATAGTTACTCTCGACTGAAAAGCGCTCGACGAAATACTCCGCGAGCAGCGGAACGTCGTCGAGACGATCCCTCAGCGGCGGGGTGACGATCGGGACCACGGCCAGTCGGTAGTAGAGGTCTTCCCTGAAGTTGCCGTCTTCGATCTCTTGCTTGAGATCACGATTGGTGGCGGCCACCACCCGCGTATCCACCGTGACGTGAGTTGCGGCGCCCACGGGTTCGACCTCCCCGTTCTGCAAGACTCGAAGGACCTTGGCCTGCGTGCGAGCAGACATGTCTCCAATCTCGTCGAGGAAGATGGTTCCCCCGTCTGCGGCCACGAACTTACCGGTCTGCTTGCGCGTTGCACCCGTAAAGCTGCCCTTCTCGTGGCCAAACAGCTCGGATTCGATGAGCTCCTCCGGAATGGCGGCGCAGTTGACCTGAATCAGCGGTCGACCGGCTCTCGGGCTCTGCTCGTGCACGGCCCGCGCGACCAGTTCCTTGCCGGTCCCGCTCTCCCCCTGAATGAGAACCGTCGCAGGCGTCGGAGCCGCCTGCTCGATGACCTTGCGCAGACTCACCATGGCCGGGGTCTCACCGATGAGGCGATCCGGGGCCGAGCGCAGCTCACGGTTTTCGCTCTCCAGCCGGAAGCTCTGGATTGCGTTGCGCAGCGACAAGAGCACGCGATCGCGCTCGAGCGGCTTCTCGAGGTAGTCGAAGGCGCCGAGCCGAGTCGCCTCGACCGCGGTCGCGACGTCGCCGTGCCCGCTGATGATGACGATCGGCGCCTCGAAGCCGCGCTCCTTGAGATTGCCGAGGACGGTGAGGCCGTCCATGTCCGGCATCTTGATGTCGAGCAGCATGGCGTCCGGAGCCGACTCGGTGGCCTTGACGAGTGCCTCACCACCAGACCCTGCCTCGACGACCTCGTAACCCTCGAACTCGAGGATCATGTGCAGGCTGTCGCGAATCGAGCGCTCGTCGTCGACCACGAGGATGCGAGATTTCAGCATCTCAACACACTCACCGTGACCGCAACAGGACCGAGACCAAGTTTCCAGCGATCAAAGTCGGCTGGAGGCCAAGACATCCGAGCTCCGACGTGCCGACGCCGGCGCGCCGGGCTCGGACAGTCGATCACGGCACCTCGACGATCGCGAAGTTCGCCGCTTGTCCTTGACGGGTCGATCGCACGTAGTAGAAGCGCAAGAAGTCACCCGACTCCGTGTCGGCGATGACCCGCTCGAAGTCGTCAGAGTTCAAGATCTCGCTGCCATTGACCTCAGCGAGAACGTCGCCCGGGCGCACACCTTCGTCGTAGAGCGGGCTGGACGGCAGCAGGTCGGTGACCAGGACTCCATCGAGCGAGCGTGGAATCCCCGCCATCGAACGAATCTCCTGCGTCAGGTCCTGGTACTGAAGCCCTAGCCACTCGAGCTCGTTCTCGTCGACCTCGTCCTCCTCCGGCTCGAGCGCAGCGAGTTGGTCGCGCTCTTCGAGCGTCACCGTCTTCTGAATCTGTCGACCGGAGCGCAAGACCTCGAGCTCCACCTTGGTTCCTGGACGCTGACGAGACACGTAGCCAATCAGATCGTCGGTCGTGCCGACCTTGCGTCCATCCACCTCGAGGACGACATCACCCTGACGGAGGCCGGCCTTGTCGGCCGGTGTGTCGTCCATCACCCTCAAGACGAGGGCACCGTCAGAGGACTCGAGGCCCCGGAAGCCGCGCACTTCACGCGGCTCGATGTCGCGAATGTTGACTCCGAGATAGCCGCGAGTGACCTTGCCATCCGAGCGCAGGTCGGGCAGCACGTCTTCGAGAGTAGTCACCGGTACGGCAAACCCGATGTTCTCGGCACCGAAGTTCATTGCCGTCGCAATTCCAACCACCCGACCCGAGGTATCGACGATGGGACCGCCCGAGTTGCCGCGGTTGATCGCCGCGTCCGTCTGGATGAAGTTCTCGAAGGAGCGTTCCACCAGGCCGGTTCCGTCCCGCCCCTTGGCGCTGACCACACCCACCGTGACCGAATGGCTCAGGCCATGGGGGTTACCGATCGCCATGACCCAGTCGCCGACCCTCAGTGCCTCGCTGTCGCCCAGCTCGAGATAGGGAAAGCCGCTGCCTTCCATCTTCAGCACCGCGATGTCGGTCGCGGCATCGTGGCCCTTGACCTCGGCCTCGAGCTCATCACCGTCGTCGAAGCGCACGACGACCTTGGTGGCTCCTTCGATCACGTGGTAGTTGGTGACGATCCATCCATCCTCGGAGATGACGAAGCCCGAGCCACCGCCGTCCTGGCGAAACTCGCGAGGCTCGGAGCGTCCTCCCGGCCGCCTCTGCTGGAAGAAGCGTTCGAAGAGGTCGCGGCCACCATCGCGATCGTCCACGACCTCGATCGTGGTCGCCTGGACCGAAACGACGGCCGGCAAGACGGCCTCCGCGAGATCCGCGAAGCTCGCGATGCTCGACTGCGCGTGCGCGGCGACTCTCGAGCCGACCGCGTCGTCATCTTCGGCTAGCCCGAGGCTGGGAACCGTCAAACTGAGTCCCCCGGCCAGAACCATCCCAAAGATCACCGCACCAAAAAGCAACAGCACGGTCATGCCCTGGCTCGTTCTCTTCTTCACTTCCACCTGTCTATCCTCCAGCTGCCCGGTCGCCATCCGACCAACGTGAGCTCGATCGTGAGCACGGCCCCGGCAGGTCTCTCGTCTCGTCTTCGCGTCGCTCTTGTCGTCTGGGTATCGTCTGTCTGGTCTGGGTGGCGTTCTCATCGTCACTGACGCCATCACCGACACCGCTTGTGCGGCCATCGTCAGACTAACAAAGCAAACGGGTTCCGGTTCCCGCACATTCCGAGACTTCCCTCGCCTGGCCGGTCACTACAGTCCGGTCCTCAGCGACCAGAGCAGCGTCACCCGGCGGTCCTCCGCTCACTCGCGACACACCCGCTACACACCACTGCGACTCCACACACCCCTGTTGCGACCTCTGAGGGACATCGACTAGACTCTCCAGCGCTCGTTGTCTCGAACTGTGGAGTTCGCTTCATCGCTGCTCATCGATCCCCATCGCCTGAGCACCGATCGTCCGACGGCCCCGAGTTGCGAGGCAAGCGAGCGAGACTCAGAAGTGGGTTTCCGCCCACTTCTTTTTGTTTGTTCCTTTTTGTTTGTTCCTGTTTGGCTGTAGCGTCGCCAATCACCCGTCGCCCTGATCGTCAGGGTACTCACGAGCTGCGGCGCCTGATCTCTCGAACGCCAGATTCCCCGAATGACGATGGGAGGTGCAAGACCAGGATGAGGATCCCTGCGACCCTCGAGGCAGAGTTGGAGAGCGTGGCTTCAGATGCGGGTTGTGAGCTCGCTGCCGCCATGTTCTCGGGCAACGTGCTGAAGGTCGTCCTGGATCACGAAGACGGCGTCACTCTCGAGCACTGCGAAGCCGTCTCGAGGGAACTGTCTGCCATCCTGGACGCCGAAGATTTTGGTCGAGACCGCTACGTCCTCGAAGTGACGTCTCCCGGACTCGACCGTGAGCTGTACAAACCTCGTGACTACGAGCGCTTCGTCGGCTCACCAGTCAAGGTGACCTTCTGGAACGATTCCAGGAAAGCTACCAAGACCGGCACTCTCGACTCCTTCACGCCAGATGACACGTCCCGCTCCGACCGCGAGGGTGGCACCGCTACCTTCAGCTGGGACGACGGCGATGAACCGCTCACCCTGAGTCTCGACTCCATCAAGACCTGTCGCCTGATTCCACAGATCTAACGCGCATTTCCGGAACCGGCATTCGGCCGCACCGGAGAAGACAACGACCATGCCACAAGCACAAGCACCAGAAGTCAACATCACCGAGGTCCTCAAGCAGGTCGCCCACGAGAAGGACATCGACCTGGACCGGTGGATCCTCGCCCTCGAAGACGCAGTCGCATCGGCGGCCAAGAAGCAGCACCGCATCAAGGAGCCCGTGCGCTCCTACCTCGACCGCGACACCGGCAAGTTTTCTGCCTTCATCGTGAAGCAGGTCGTCGAAGAGGTCGAAGACCCACTCGCGGAATGGACCGTCGAAGAGGCTCAGGAGCACAAGCAGGACGCCGCGGTAGGCGAAGAGATCCTGCTCCCGCTCTCCACTGACGGCCTTGGCCGTATCGCCGCTCAGTCCGCCAAACAGGTGCTCTACCAGAGGATCCGCGAGGCCGAGCGCGAGAAGGTCTACAACGAGTACATCGAGCGCGTGGGCGAGGTCGTCAACGGTACGGTGCGCCGCTTCGAGCGCGGCGACATCATCGTCGACCTCGGACGCACGGAAGCCATCGTGCCCCGCAGCGAGCAG
>JANQPS010000218.1 GCA_028285365.1 Thermoanaerobaculia bacterium
GCATGCCGGCGGTGAGCCGACCCTCGTCCAAAGTGGCACGGAGAACCCTTACGCCATTTGGGCGCCCCTTGGTGATCACATTCTCTTCTGGGACATGAACCAGGCATCCGACATCGTGGTTGCCGCCCTCGATGGCTCCTCCAAGCGCGCGTTCAGCCTCGTCCCACCCGGCGAAGAGGTCGGCGGCCTGGCCCTCTCGAGCGCGGGCGACCGCCTCATCTTCTCCAAAGGTCCCTACGGCGGAAACAAGAATCTGTACGAGGTTCCGTTCGACGCGGACGCGCTCGTACCGACCGGCCCCGTACGATCCCTTCTCTTGTCACCCACTCAGGACGTCCAGGTGGCACTGTCCGCGGACGGGTCGCAGATTGCGTACACGGCTCGAGACGTCGAGCGCCACCTCTACCGCATCGACTTCGATCCGCAGAGCGGTCTGCCCGACGGCGAGCCGACCAAGCTCACCAGCCAGGCGCCCGACAACCTCTATCCCGTCGTATCCCTGGACGGCTCGAGTCTCGTCTGGACCGCTCAGAGTGGCGGTCAGGGTCTGCTGTATACGAGCGACCTCCAAGCAGGACAAGAGGTCAAGCTGACTCACGAATGGGGTAATACGAATCGCGAGGTCCAAGCCGGGTTTGGTCCTGAGGGTTCGATCATCTACTCATCGACACTTGGCGGCTCGTACGAGCTGTGGCGCCTTCCGGCGCCGGCAAGTCTTCCTCTGCCCCTGACCGAGACGAACGAACCGACCTGGGACTCTTCACCAACCTGGTGTGCATACCTGGGTCGAATCGTCTTCGAGTCGTCTCGCGGGGACGGCACCGGCGACCTCTGGCAGGTCGAGCCGCGCGCCGGCGCTGTGCCCGAGCCACTCCTCGACCTCGGGGGAAGTCAGGAAATGCAGCCAACGTGCTCGCCAAGCGGGCGGCAGCTTGCCTTCCGCAGCGACAAGAGAGGCACGAAGGACATCTGGCTCCTCGACCTCGAGTCAGGAGAGTCCTCTGCGCTCGAGCATCCGGCCGAGGAGGCCTGGGCCGCTTGGACCGCCGACGAAACCTGGTTCTTCTTCAGCAGCAATCGAAGTGGCGCCTTCAACGTCTGGGCCCAGCGCGCCGACGACGCCCGACCAGGCACCCCCGACGCCGTACCTTTCACGACCTACGACGGCCCATCTTTTGGACTCCCCGAAACGGGCATGTTGACCAAGTTTGCCCTTGGGCCAGGCTTCGTCATCTTGCCGTTGGAGCAGCGGTCTTCACGGATTCTGGTACTGGCTCCCGAAACGAGCTGAATCGGGAGAAGCGAGCTTCTACCCTGCCAGGCGACGCTCCAAGCGCCGCCCCTTTCGATCGAACGAAGCCAGGAGATCTCCTCCTGGCCCGTGCGAATGGCGTTGAGAGTCTCGATGCCTATCGAGTCACCTCGCGGCGGCCTGCCACAATCTTCCGATAATAACTGCACTGCAAGTAATAATCTGGCGAGGAGGGCTCTAGCCGCAGCACCGTCTCACGACTCGGGAGACTCCAGTCGATGCTCACTGCAACTCGGCGTCAGACGCCTAGGTTTCGCATCTTCGCCGTCACTCTGCTCAGGCTGTCTCTGGTGGCAGTCCTGGTCCTCGGATCAGCATCCTCGCTTGCCCACGACTGGCCGCGCGCGACCCCAGCCGAAGCCGGCCTCGACTCAGAGACTCTCGAGTCCCTCGTCGAAGGGATCCGACAGGGCGAGTACCGTGGCTTGACGAGTCTGGTGGTGGTTCGCCGCGGGCGACTCATTGTCGAGGAGTACTTCGGCGGCTACGACGGCAAATCACTACACACGATGCAGTCGGTGAGCAAGAGCGTCTCGTCAGCAATCCTGGGAATTGCCGTCGATGAAGGATTGATCGACACCGACGATCGTGTCTTGGCCTACTTCCCGAACCAGCAGGTCCGCAACCGGAATGCTCTCAAAGAGCGGCTGACGATCGAGGACCTGTTGACCATGCGCAGCGGCACCGACTACCACGAGCGCGGAAGCGATTCCCCGCACAGTCAGCTCAATCGCCTCGAGCACGGCTGGGACACCTTCTACCTCGATCGACCCATGGCGAGCGAGCCCGGTACTCGATTCCGCTACGACTCCGGTGCGGTCATCGTGTCGTCAGCGCTGATCAAGTCACGTACCGGCCAACACGCCGACGCTTACGCCGACTCGCGCCTCTTCACCAGGCTAGGGATCGACTCTCACCGTTGGCACACCAACCGCGACGGACATCCGCACTTGGGAGGTGGCCTCTACCTCCGTCCGCTGGACATGGCGCGGTTTGGTCAGCTGTATCTAGACGGAGGGCGCTGGGGAGATCAGCAGGTGATCTCCGCGGAGTGGATCAGAAGATCATTCACGAAACACGTGGATCTCTCGGGCACGTCCCATGACCACGTGATCGGCTACGGCTACTGGTGGTGGATCTTCGAGCCCGCTGCCGACGCCGGTGCTACCCGCCCCTTCTTCGCAGCCTACGGGGCCAATGGCCAGTTCATCTTCGTCGTCCCCGAGTTCGATCTCGTCGTCGTGGTCACCGGAAGGGCTCGAACGTATGGTGACGAGTCCGCTCCAATGAAGTTCATGTACACACACATCCTGCGGGCGGCGTCTCGCTGAGGCCTTCGAGGTCGACCAGCCTCGCTGCTGAGGGCCGAGACACGCGCGGGCCCTCGACCCGCTCAGTCCCACGTGACATGACCATCCCCACCGTAGGAAAAAAGGCCAGCAGTAGCTCGGTCCAAGTCGGCTCGATCAAAGGTGCGGGACCCGCCGTCACACCGAAGAAGCCAAGGTAGGCTGGCACGTCGATCTCCTCCTGAGGGGTAGGAGCGGCGATCTGTCAGCGACAGACCTTGGGAGTAACTCGCCCCAGCGCGTTCCTAGGACTCCGCTCGGTCACCGCTCGTAGCGGGCCAGATACGACGCGCCGTCATCGACGAGCGCGCGCTGCTCCGCGCGCGCATCCATGACCAGCTCGGCCGACTCTCCGAGTCTCATGACGGGCCGCTGCTCCAGGTCGTAGGGAGGCCACTCTGGTAACCCGGCATGGTTGGGGTTGCCATTGCGAGCGAAGGCGATCCAGGTGTCTGCCATGAGGTCCGCGACGCGCTGCTGCTCGGCTCCCGTCCCCACCATACTTTCGGAGTAGGCGACGTTGTCGAACACAAAACCGATCTCGAGCGCGTGTGGCGAGCGCCACTTTCCGCCGTCGACCGGTGTGTCCCAATCGAAAAGATAGAGATAGACGTCTCCTCCCCCCTGGTCGACCTTGCGCTCCGCTTGAAGCACGTGACCGCGAACGTAGCGCGCGTCGGTGGACAGCTCGAGATAGACGTCACTCGCGTCGGCTTCGGGGTCGAGCCGGCGATAGGTCGCGATGATTTCGTCCGCATCGGCGTCTGGATACGCCTCGTTGATGGCGCCAGGGAGATCGTCCCAACCGAGCTCGAGCTTGGGCGGATCGGCTGAGCCCACGAAAAGCGAGCTC
>JANQPS010000226.1 GCA_028285365.1 Thermoanaerobaculia bacterium
GGGCGGCCAGCTCGCCCGGATGACCGCCCGAGCCGCGGGGAGGCTCGGCTACCGAGTCCACATCCTGGCTCCGGAAGCGCAAGCGCCAGCCGCGGCAACCGCGGACCGGTGGACGCGAGCCGACTGGCTCGATCGAAGCGCACTCGAAACCTTTGTCGCGGACGTCGACGTCGTCACCTACGAGCTCGAGCACCTGCCCCTCGAAGCCGTCGAGTGGATTGCGCAGCGACGTCCACTGCGACCCGGGGTGGAGCTCCTGAGGAACTCCCAAGACCGTCGCCTCGAGCGCACCTGGTTCGAAGACAACGGCCTGGACGGCCCCACCTGGGCCGCCGTCCATGACGCTGCCGAGCTCGAGCGAACTCTCGAGAGCGTCGGCACCCCGGCCATCCTCAAGCGGGCGACCGGCGGATACGACGGTCGAGGACAGGTGACCATCGACACTGCGGCCGACGGCGCACAGGCCTGGGCTCGCCTCGGACCCGCGCCCTGCGTCCTCGAGCGAAGGGTCGACTTCGTCACCGAGGTCTCGGTCATCGGCAGTCGCGACGTCGACGGAGAAACCGCTCTCATCGGACCGATCGAGAATCATCACGTTTCAGGGATCCTCGACCACTCGACCTATCCAGCCCATGTACCAGACGCAACGGCGCAGAGCGCGAGGGAGATGGCGCTCGCGGTGCTCGAGGGTCTCGACGTGGTTGGAGTCATCGGACTCGAGCTCTTCGTGGAGGCCTCCGGTCGCGTGCTCGTCAACGAGCTGGCGCCTCGACCCCACAACTCGGGGCACCTGTCGATCGAAGCCCACGCGACCTCGCAGTTCGAACAGCATGCTCGCGCAGCTCTCGGGCTTCCCCTGGGCTCGATCGCGACTCGCTATCCCTACGCCACGATGGTCAACCTGCTGGGCGATCTCTGGGAGGGCACGCAACCCGACTGGCCGGCCGTGCTTCGCGACCCGGACGTCCGCCTCCATCTCTACGGCAAGGAGCCGAGACCCGGTCGCAAGATGGGCCACTTGACCGTGGTGGGTGACGACCGGACACGAGTTCAGCAGCACGCACTCGAGCTGAGGACCCTGCTGAGACCCGAGCTCGCCGGAGTGGCTTGAGCTTCAGGCGGTCACACCAGATCGCCGTGGTGCCGAGCCAGGCAACTCAGCGGCCGGAAATCGGATTGGCCGCCATGAACTCCACGATGATTTCCGCCAACTCCACTCCGTGGCTCTCCTGGATGAAGTGTGCTGCCCCTTCGACCGTGACGTGCTTCTGGCCCTTGGCACCTGGAACCTCGCGGACGAATTTGGCGTCCTGACCACCGGTGACAGGATCACTGTCACCAAAGGCCGTGAGAAACGGCTTCTCCCACTTCCGGAAGACCTCCCAAGCGGAGAGGTTGGCGGCGCTTGCGGGGTCGTCGGGAGTGACCGGAACCCGCTGCGGCATGATCAGTGGTCCGGCCTTGTAGCGCGGGTCAGGGAACGGCGCATCGTAGGCAACACGCACCGACGAATCACCGCTGCTCTGCGCCAGCATCATGCCGGTGGGAATGTCGCCGCGGTCGATCATCCCCTGGTTCACCTGTTTCCAATTCATGAAGGCTTCGGATAGCTGGTCGTCGCCGACGGGCAAGGCGGTGTTGGAGATCACCACGCGTGCGAAGCGATCCGCGCTCTCGGCGACCAATCGCAGGCCAATCAGTCCTCCCCAGTCCTGCCCGAAGAAGGTGACGTCCCGCAAGTCGAGCTCGGCCACCAGCTGTTTCATCACGTCGACGTGGAAGGCGTAGGTATGGGTCTCCATCGACGCCGGCTTGTCGGAGCGCCCGAAGCCGACCAGGTCGGGAGCGATCACGCGATGACCGGCTGCGGTCAGCACGGGGATCATCTTGCGGTAGAGGTACGACCAGGTCGGCTCGCCGTGAAGGAGCAACACGACCTCTCCACGGCGTGGACCTTCGTCGAGATAGTGGACTCGCAGACCTGCAATCGTTTTGTAGTTCGGCTCGAAAGGGAAATCCGGGAGGTCTTCGAAACGATCATCGGGTGTACGGAAGACACCCGGCCGAATCTCCTCGGCCCCGATCACCGAGGCGAGCAGAGCGACCGAGACGAAGACGGCGAGAACGTTGCGGTTCATCTGAGAGACCTCCTGGTGAATGCGGAACTGGTCGTCGAACGCGGCTGCCGAGCGGGTCCACCCTTCGTTGCTGATCGAGCTCGTCAGGCCCAAGCTATAGCTCGCACAGCAGCGCGATGACGTCGCCGATCAGATGCATCGGCACTGTCTAGTTCACCAAGACTAGACCCGTTGATCGGTCGGCGACCGACTTTTGCTCGAGCTTGCGGACCTTTACCTGTTTTGACTCTTGCCTTCTGCAGCGTTGACAGGCGTTGAGAAGAAGGCTGCCAGCCGGCGGCCGATCTCGGCGCCCTGATCATCCTGAAGGAAGTGGCTGGCCTTCTCGAGCCGGTCGTGCGCTTGCCCTTTGGCACCGGGCACGGAGTCAATCAGTCGCTGCTGCGTTTCGCAGCGGCCCAGATTGCCCGGATCGTTCGCGGCCCAGAGCGTGAGGAACGGCTTTTCGAACGACGTGAGACCTTGCCAGGCCTCGGCGTTCGTGCCGGCGACCTGATTGACCAGTGACGGGAAGACCCGCGTTCCGGCCATATAGACCCGACTGGGGAACGGCGCATCGTAGGCTGCTTCTTCTTGGGATGGCAGGTCGAACCAGGTCAGGGCTTCGACCACCTCCGACGGGCGAAACGATGCCGCCTTCAACGAGAACTC
>JANQPS010000227.1 GCA_028285365.1 Thermoanaerobaculia bacterium
GTGCTCGCGGTTCCCGCTCGCGAGAAGAGCTGAATGGCGCCGGCCAGCGCGGCCGATCCGTAGGACACCGACTGAGGACCCTGGGCGACTTCGACACGCTCGACCCCGTGGATCGGCAGCGTCGACAGGTCGTAGGCTCCGCCGAGCTGATCGGTACTGTCATTGAGTGGGACGCCGTCGACAACGATCAGCGTGAAGTTGGGATCTCCGCCGCGCAATTGCGCCGACACCTGACTACCCCGCGCACTGGGGCGCACCCACACTCCTGGCACCGCAACCAGCGCGCTCGCCGCGTCGACCAGCTCCGCCCGCTCGATGTCGGCGCGCCCCACCTGATCGATGTCGATGGCGGCATCACGGAGCTCGCGTGCCGTGACCGTGGCGGTCTCGTAGATCACGGGTGCCACGCCCGGCGACACATCGGCCGACGCGTCGGACTGCGTCTCGGAACCGTCCTGACCGGCAGCCACTGCAGACGCTCCCGCCAGGCACACCAGGAGCCAACTGATGCACAACGGCTTCATGAAGCGGTCTCTCACCAAAAACCCTCCAGCCACGCCGCACCGTTGGTGCGCAGATACCACAGCAGGAATGCGGTCAAGAACACCGTCACTCCCGCCATAGCGAGCGGAACGAGCACGCCCCTCGTCCCTTCTGGGAGATCGTCACGAAGATATCGCTTGCTCCTCTGAAGCAGTACGAATCCCAGGTAGGCGGCAGGCAGGAAGAGGCCACACAGGATGTTCGTCGGAACGGCCAGCCAGACAGCGATATCAGACCAGAAGAGTGGCCCGAGAACGCCGGGAACCGGAATCAGAGTCGCCAGCCTGTAGCGTCTGCTCCCCACTTCCCAGCCGAACACCTCCGCACACACAAAGCCCGCCACGAGCATGTGCAAGGTAATGGTGGACAGAGCCATCGCCAGGACGCCGAGATTGAAGATCAGCCGGCCGAAGGTCGGGCCAATGACCACCGAAAGCGAGCGCGCGGCTTCCACCGGGGCCAGGCGCGTACCGTCGTAGGCGGGGTCGAGATGAATGGTGTTCGCCGCCGCAACGACGATGAGTATGGTGGCGATCGTGTAAGGCACCAGGGTGCCCGTGTAGAGATCGAAGCGCGCGAGCTTGCGATGCTCGCGACCCCACCCTCGAGCCAGCAGAGTGTAGGGGTACAGGAACACCATGTTGATTCCGACGGCGGCCGACATTCCGCTGAGCACCAGCGTCGTCCCCAGGACTCCGTTGCGCTCGTCGGGAATGCGAAAGCTGAACAGCCCACGCAGCAGAGCCCCCCAGTCACTGACGCCGGTCCGCAAGACGACCAGTAAGAACGCCAACACGGTGAGCCAGACCATGTACTTGAGCGCACGCTCGTAGAGGCGCACGAACCGGGGCGAGCCGCCATAGACGTTGGAGAGCCCAACCGCCCAGATCAGGATGAGCACACTCATCAGCATCGGAGGCAGAGAGCCGAGGCCGACAGCCTCGCCCATGTCGACGAGAACTG
>JANQPS010000551.1 GCA_028285365.1 Thermoanaerobaculia bacterium
GCGAACCACCTGTGGCGCAACAACCAGGACGGCACCTTCAGCGACGAAGCGCTCTTGCGCGGAGCGGCCTACAACGGACGCGGAGCCGCCGAGGCCGGCATGGGCGTCGTTGCGGTCGACATCGACTGGGATCTCGATTGGGATCTGTGGGTGGTCCATCTGTCGACCGAGACGAACACCTTCTATCGCAACGAGGGTGGCGACTTCCGAGACGTCACCAATCAGCTGCGCCTCGCCGCCGTCTCACAGCCGTACACCGGCTTCGGCACCGGCTTGATCGACTTCGACCACGATGGCTGGCTCGACCTGTTCGTGGCCAACGGCCGAGTCAGCCACGGGGACCGGGTCGACGACAACTTCAGCGAGCCCAATCAGCTGTTGCGCTCGAAGGCGGACGGCACCTTCGAGCCATGGCCCAGCGTGAGCGGCGAGCTCGAGCAGCGCGCGGTCTCTAGAGCCGCCGCCTTCGGCGACATCGACAACGACGGTGACGTGGACATCCTGATCGCCAACAACGAAGGACGTCCTCAGCTGCTGCGCAACGACGCAGCCAGCGGCCGTTGGCTCTTGATCCAGCTGAACGGCGCAGCCGACCGCGACGCTCTCGGCAGCACGGTGGAAGTCTCTTACGAAGTCGACGGACAGCCAAGGCGGCACCTGGCTCAGGCACGCACCGACGGCAGCTACTGTGCGGGTAACGATGCTCGCGCCCACTTCGGACTCGGCTCCCTCGAGCGGGTCGACGTGAGAGTCCATTGGGTCGACGGCAGCACCACGAATCTCGAGCAGATCGAGACCAATCAGATCCTCGAGATCGACCAGCTGCCAGATGAATTGGGTGCCAGATGAACCGGGTTCCAGATGAACTGGGTGCCAGATGAGCCGTAGGCGACGCAAGAAAGGCGCGAAAAAGCACTCTCCGAAGAGCGCCGGCACCGCGCCAAAGGAGACGCGGTCCGGCGGCGACCACAGCGTCCCGACAGAACCTGCGACTCGCGGTGTCGAGACCAGACCCGAGCGGCCCGACCGACCTGCGGTCCTCTGGATATCGGTTTTCCTGCTGAGCGTCGTAGCTGTCGTCGGCTGGCTCGTCCTGCCCTTCGGCGGTTCATCGTCCACAGAGTCGACGGCGGGTGACGACAGCCCCGACATCCCGCGCATCGATCGCCTCGTCGAGCTCGACCCCGGAATGCGCACCACTGTCGAGCGGGCCGTCGCAGCACTGGAGCAGGATCTCGGCAACGGTGAACGTTGGGGCGAGCTGGGCAGGATCTATCACGCTCACCAGTACTTCGAGCTGGCCAGGCGCACGTACGAGCGAGCCCTCGAACGGGACCCGAGCGATCCCCAGTGGCCCTACTATCTCGCTGTCCTTGCGCTCGATCGAGGCCAGAGAGAGCCTGCGCGCGAGCTCCTCGAACGGGCCATCACCAGCGATCCGTCTCTGCTCGCCGGACGCCTCCGTCTCACCGCCCTGTTGATCGACGAGAGGCGCTTCGAGGATGCGGCACGTGAGCTCCAAGCCATCTCGGACATCGCGCCCGACGAGCCCACGAGCGATCGTCTTGGCGGCCTCCTGGCGCTCGAGCGGGGGCGCCCCGAAGAGGCGCGCGCCGCGCTGGAGCGAGCGCGCAGCGCCCTGCCGGAAGACCGCGAGACTCGCTACCTGCTCGCGAGAGCCCTGCGCGAGCTCGGCGATCGAAGCGGCGCCACCGAGCTCCTCAGCAACCTCGAGCGCTTCTCTGTCAGCCCTTTTCCCGACCCGCTGATGAGTGCGGTCACCACCAGCCGTCGCGACCTCAAGGTCGTGGTCGACAGCGCCAATCTCGCTCTGGAACAGGGGCGCATCGACGATGCGATCCAGCTCTTCGAAACCGTGCTCGAGCAAGACGGCGAGCACTTCGATGCTCACCACAACCTCGGAATCGTCGCTGGACGGCAGGGGCGTCTCGACGAAGCAGAGCGGCACATGCGGGCAGCTCACGCAACCGACCCGGGACGCCCGGAGCCGCTATGGGGTCTCGCGATGGTGACCGCTCAGACCGGTCGCGAAGTCGAAGCCGTCGGCCACCTCGAACAGCTCCTGGAAC
>JANQPS010000256.1 GCA_028285365.1 Thermoanaerobaculia bacterium
CTGAAGCTCTCGCCTGAGGCCGCCGCGATCACCTCTCCCGCCAGGGTCAGTCCCAGGTTCGAATATTGAAACGTGCGTGCCGCCGGGTAGAGTGTCATCTGGTTCTCGAGTCCGTCGATGATCGACTCTCGATCGGGAAACTCGAACTCCGGCCCTGTCCAGTACGGATGGTCGGTTTCGCGCGGCAGACCGGACGAATGGGCCAACAAGCCTTCGATCGTGATCTCGGGAGAGGTCGGGTGCACCTGCTGGAGGTCGAACCACTCCAGATGACTGGCCACCGGGTCATCGAGTCGCAAGCGACCGGCGTCGCGGAGTTGCAGAACGCCAACACTCGTGAAGAGCTTGGAGACCGAACAGATGCTGTAGATGGTCGTCGGTGTCGCAGCGATCCCGGCGTCACGGTGAGCATGTCCAAACCCTCGACTCCAGACGAGCTCCTGGTCCGCGACGACCGCCATGGACAGACCGGGTATCTCCTGCGTGGCACGCTCGGACTCGACCCAGGTCTCGAGCAGCGCCACGGCATCACGCACTCGCGAGTCATCAGCGACCGGATCGTGACGTCGGACGAAGTCGACCAGCGAGTCGATATAGAGGTCGGGGATGTAGCCCGCCATGATCGCCGTGAGGTGCGACTTTCCGGGCAGGATCACAGACTTGAAGTGACGCAGCTCACGGCGCAGGCGGTGGGTCTTGGAGTTGGGTGCATCGAACTCCCCGTTGATGGCCAGAACCGGTAGATCGAGACTCGCCAGATCGAGATCCGCCGCAAAAGCTCCGCGCCAGGTCTCTCGAACAAGCCCAAGCGCCACGTCATCGCGGGTGGGACTCGCGCTCAGCGTGGAGCGAGCCTCGACCTCGAGGGGGTCCGTTCCTTGCACGTCGGGAGGAACCCGAGACTCCCATTCCGGATCCGTCTCCCTGACTCCGGAACCGCCGTACGAGGCCGTGATGAAACGCTCAGGAGCGTGAGCGAGCAAATGCGTCGTGATGGCACCACCCATCGAGTAGCCGTGCACGTGGGCTCGCTCGATCTCCAGGTGATCCAGAAGCTCGAGCGCGTCCTGCCAGAGCCGCGCTCCGTACGAGGCCGCATCTCTTGGTTTGTCGCTCTCGCCGTGTCCACGGACGTCGATCGCGATCACACGATGGGTCTCAGCGAGCGCTTCAGCCACCCCGTTGCTGAACCAATTGCCACGGGCGCTGCCGGTGTAGCCATGGATCAGGAGGATCGGGTTGCCATTCCCCGATTCGAGGTAGTGGATGCGCACTCCGTCAGAGGCCTGGAAGCTATTCGACGAAACAGCTCGATCCTCTGTGTCAGCAACCGCCGCAAGGGCGACTCCAGACCACATGAGGCAGACGCCCACTGCGAGCCCCACAAGGACGATGCTCTGGCGCCGAGACCACGGATTCCGGATCATCACGTCTCTCCTCAGAACACTCTCTCAGAGGTTTGTCGAAGCCTACAGGCAAGTGGACCATCACCGAGCTTCGTACTTCGGGCACGGGAATCCGCTGTCGAATCGTCGACGTTTGGTTACCATGCGGACCGACTAGCCTCGCCGACTGTCTCTCACGACCAACTGCACGACTAGCTGACTGTCGTGTTTACCCGCTCAACGAGGAACACCGTGCCGACCGACCAAACTGCCGCGCGCGAGGCGATCGAGAAGCTCAAGAGGTACTGTCGCCCGAGCCACTCGCGAGCACTCCTACAACTTGCCAACACGGCCATCCCGTTCGTCCTGATCTGGGCACTGATGGTCAAGAGTCTGCAGTGGTCTTATGCCCTGACACTCTTGCTGGCGGTGGTCAACGCGTTCCTGTTCATCCGCCTCTTCATCTTCCAGCACGATTGCGGACACGGCTCCTTCTTCAGTTCGCAGAAGGCCAACGACATCTTGGGATCGATTCTCGGCTGCCTGACACTGATTCCCTACCACTACTGGCGCAAGACTCACGCGATCCATCACGCCACACACGGTGACCTGTCGCGACGCGGAGTTGGCGACGTCGACACCCTGACCGTGCGCGAGTTCGAGGCCATGTCGAGGCTCGGGCGATTTGGCTATCGCCTTCAGCGCCACCCGTTGATCTTGCTGACCGTAGGGCCGATCTACCAGTTCCTGCTAAAGCACCGACTACCGCTCGATGCCCCGTTCAGCTGGAGGCGCGAGTGGCGAAGCGTGCATCTGACCAATGTCGTGCTGGTCGCGGTCACGATCGTCATGGCGTCGACGATCGGGCTTGGTGCGTTCGTCGCCGTCCATCTGCCCATTGCGCTCATCGCCGGTGCCATCGGCGTCTATCTCTTCTACGTCCAACACCAGTTCGAAGAGACCTTCTGGGAAGACCCGGAGCAATGGGACTTCTATCGTGCCGCGGTCGAGGGCAGCTCGTTCTTCGATCTGCCGCCCGCGCTGCACTGGCTGACCGGCAACATCGGCTATCACCACATCCATCACCTGGCGAGCCGCATCCCGAACTACCATCTGCCGCGCTGCCTCAGAGAGAATCCAGAGCTGCGCGAGGCCGCCCGCAAACTGACTCTCCGGAGCAGCTGGGGCTGTATGAAACTGAAGCTCTGGGACGAAGAGTCCAGGCGGCTGATCGAGTTCGGGGAGTGGCGACGGCGCCAGGCAACTGCCTAGCCGTAGGTTCTCTGGACTCTTCGAGCCCTGGGGTCACGAGCGACCCGCCCTGAGCCCCACAGCGACCCCGAGGCGAAGCTCGTCTGCGAGATCAGCAACGGTCGAGAGCTCGTCCTCCAGAGCGGACACCTGTCATCCGGAAAGGTGGCGCACCCGGCGCTCGCCAGGAGTCCGAGACAGAGCAGCGCAACACGGAACATCCGACACTCGGCGAGACGACCAGCCAGCTCTCGATGCCAGCTCTCGATGGACGTGCGCCGTCCGGCGATC
>JANQPS010000554.1 GCA_028285365.1 Thermoanaerobaculia bacterium
GGACGTCGTGACGATCATGAGCGGTCGAACCGCAGCCACTCTGGGCGCCAGGACGACGGCCCTGTGGTTTCTCTTCGCACTGTGCTGGCCGCCTCTCGCCGCAGACGCGGCCCGGGCCTCGATGGTGATCGAGGCTGAGCCGATTCTCGGGCTCAGCACCGAAGTCGTCACGCTCCTCCTCTCGGACGACGTGCCGAACTCGGGCGACCTGGAGGTGCGCGCGCTCGCATCGAGTGGCCCCGACTCCTCGGTCGCACTCCAGGTCAGCGTCGCCATGAGTGACGAACTGCTCACCCCCGGACCGATCGGAGAGGAGGCTCCACCGACGATCGAGCTCTATGCCTACGCCCTGGACGACCAGCGATCGGTGCGTGGTCATCTAGCACTCGAGTGGCAGCTCTCTCCCGAGTCTTTCGACGCGATCGCTGAGCGAGGCCTCGTCTTCGTCGGCACCATGAAGCCACCGGCCGGCGAGGCGAGCCGACTCCGTGTGCTCGTCAGGCGGCCGCAGCTGGCGCGCTTCGCACGCGCAGCGCTTGCCCTGACGGCGGACCCGGTGCCGGCGCAGACGCTGGGCTCGGATGTCGAAGACACTTCTGAGATTCTTCCGGTTCTGGCAACCGAGCTCGATGCCGACCAGATCGCCTCCCTGCCAAAGGCGGCTCTCGGCCTGCACCAGTCGTCTCTCGATCGAGCCGGCGACTCGGCGGGCGTCACCGATCCGGATGGCACCACCAAGCGACGCTCGCCGCGGGCGCGGCGATCCGCGAGCCGTCGTGGCCTTGCCGATCAAGTCGCTACTGCCTATCGACAGGCACTGGAGACGCTGGCGTCTGGGAACCCGGCTAGTGCCGTCGACGCCATCGAGGCGCTTGAGGTCAGCTCCTTTCAGCCCGAGGAAGATCGGCCCTGGATGCTGTTGGCGCGCGGCCAGATGACGGTCATCGATCGCCTTGCGGAGAGATCGCACCGTAGCCTGGTTCCGCTCCTCGACGTTCACCTTCGCATCGAGGAGCGGCACCTTCGGGCGAATCGGCCGCAGCTGGCCGCGCACGCTTCGAATCTCGTGTTCACCGTCTCCAAGCTCCTGGCTTCGAACGAGCTCGACACCGATGCTCGCCGTCTCGCAGCGCAGTCGTTCGTCCAGATCGGCATCGAACAACAGCAATCGAGACGACTGGACAAGGCTGCGCTGTCCTTCGAGCGCGCACTAGAGCTCGATTCTCGGAGCACTGAGGCCCTGTTTCGTCTCGCTCTCGGACGAGAGATCCGTGGACAGTACGGTGAGGTCGTCGACCTGCTGAGTCGTGTGGTGGCGCAGAATCCGAATGAGCTCGAGGCGCGCCTACGACTCGGCATCAATCAGGGGCGTCTCGGGCGCTTCGAAGAGGCAGCCGCAACGCTGCGTCAGATCATCGACGGGACCCGGGACCCCGTGCTTCTGACCTTGGCCTATCAGGAGCTGGCCCGCACGTACTCGAGCCGCGAGCGCTGGCGCACGGCGGCGCGGACTCTGGAGGAGGCGTTACGCAGGCTGCCGAGACAGCACCGGCTGCGTATCCAACTGGCCTGGATCTACGATCGCTCGGGCCGCGGGGCGAGGGGTCGCGAGACGGTCTCCAAGGTCGAGCCGAGCTCGAGACAGGTTCAACCGACGCCGCGCTACCTCTACGGTCAGCGCATCGAGGACTCGCTGTCGGAGACCGCAGGCGGAGAGACGGCATCGCCGCTCGGCTCACTCTCCGGTCTCGCGGATCTCGCGTCTTCGCTCAAGGACGGGTCGTGAGATACGCAGCACAGCTGGCCTTGGCCCTAGTTCTCGGGCTCGCAGTTTCCGCGGCAGCCCGAGCGACGTTCGAGGTGCAGATTCTCCAGCCGGTGGCTGGCCGCAGCATCTTTGGTGACGTCGAAGTGAGGGTGCGCGTGGTCACGGAGACGCCGGTCGCCGAGGTCAGGGTCATCGTCAACGGCGAGCTCGAGACGGTTCTCGACGCGGAGCCCTGGGCCACGGTCGTCTCGCTCGGTCCCGAGAACCGCGCTCACGTCCTCCGTGTCGAAGCTCTGGACATCGAAGGGCGCAGGGCGACGGCCGAAGTCGAAACGCCCGCGATCCGCATCGATGAAGAGGTCAGCGTCTCTCTCATGCAGCTGTTCGCCACGGTCACCCGCAACGGTGAGCGCGTCCTCGATCTTCCGCAACAGAGCTTCGTCGTTCGAGACGACGGCGTTCGTCAGGGGATCGTCACCTTCGAGCGTGGCGACGTCCCTCTCACCGCGGCTGTCCTCATCGACGCGAGCTTCAGCATGCGCGGCGACCGACTCGCCAGGGCGCTAGCAGGAGCCCGTGACTTCGTCTCCAGAATGAGCGAGCGAGACCTCTTGGGTACGAAGATCTTCTCCGACCAGCTCCTCTACGTGACACCCTTGTCGGCCAGTCCAGAGCAGATCGCTGCGGATCCGGAGACGCTCGAGGCGGTCAGCGCCGCTGCCAGTGGAACGACGCTGAACGACCACCTCTACCTGGCACTCAAGGAGCTCGACGACCGTGCTGGCCGGAAGGTGATCATCCTGTTCAGCGACGGCGTCGACGTCGAGTCGGTGCTCGAGATCGAAGACGTCCGCTGGAAGGCGGAACGGGTCCAGCCGATCATCTACTGGATCCGAGCCGACGCGGAGCGCGTCGACGGCCTGCGTTACTTCACGCTCTGGCGCGATCCGGATCGACATCGTGCAAACATCGACGGTCTCGTTGACCTCGTCGAGAGGAGCGGTGGCAAGGTCTACGAGTTCGACGTCGTCGATGAAATGTCGGAGATCTTCACCGACATCCTCGAGGAACTGAGGGGACAGTACGTGATTGGCTACTACCCTTCGATCGATCGCAACGACGGGCGCTGGCACGAGGTCGAGATCGAGGTCCGCGGCCATCGCGTCCGTGCCGTTCGCGGCTACTACGATGAATAGGGCAACCCTTCGAGTTCGGCAACCCGTCGGGTTGCTTGGGAGTTCGCCTGCGGCGAACTCCGGGAAGACCTCCACCGCGTTTGTGCGAGGCAGGGCAACCCTTCGCGTTGCTTGGGAGATTTGCATGTCCCTTCGGGCCATGGTTGCAGGGATGAAAGTGGGGCTTTAGCCAGATCTGTCATGCCGACGTAGAGCCGGCCGACAGCGTTCGATTGCAGCGCGATTCCGCACCGGCTCGTAGGAGGTACCTCGAGAGGGTTGTCTCAGGTTCCATCGCGAGACCGTCGTAGCGACCTACGACACTTTCACCCGTTGGTGGGGGACGCCAAAGACGCTACCAACCGCCACTTGGAACGAGCGTCGCTACGACGGTCAAGCGCTGGTTCTCGATACGAGCGGGCCGAGGTCCCTTAGTCCGGCCGAGTGACCGTTTCGCTGCGATCCAGGATCGCTGCCGGCTTCCCATCGGTATGACAGAGGTGGAGGCGCGAGGAGCCGTCGAAGCTACGTTGTTTGTGTTTGTTTAGAACTGCGGGTAGCTGCCCGGAGGAACGCGAGACTCCTCGCGAAGCTCACCTCGACAAGGAGCTCGGTCCGCGGTGTGCCGCGCCTCATGTGGCTCTCAATCGCGCGAGGTCAACGCGGCGAGCGCTCGACGCAGCGCCTCCGATTCGGGCTGACCCTCGAGTCCCTCCTGGAGCACCGTTACGGCCTCTCCGGTCCTACCGAGGAGAGTCAGTGCCTGTGCCTCGAGAATACGCACTTCGACCAGCGCCGGGGCCAGCTCCAGGGCACGCCGATAGTGGACTACAGCACCTGCCGGGTCTCTCTCCTGCATCAGCAGGTTGCCGAGATTCGCATGGGCGTTGACGTGCGTCGGATCGAGCTGCACCGCCTTCTCGTAGTGGGAACGAATCGTCTGCTGGCTTGCGGACTCGCGGAGCAGGACGGCGAGATTGAAGTGGACGACAGCCAGGAGCGCGTCGTCTCCGCCGAGACGCAGGACCGTTTCGAACTGCTCCACCGCCTCTTGGACCCGGCCCTCACGACTGTCCAGGACGGCGAGATTGATCCGAGCCATTACGCCCAGCGGGTCCTCTTCGACCAGCCTCTCCAGAGCGCGACGTGCTTCGTGATTCCTGGACAACGCCAGTAGACACGAGGCTCGACCGAGAAGGGCTGGACGGCTCTGCGGATCAAGAGAAATGGCTCTCTCGAAGGCTTTGAGAGACTCTGCGAAGTGTGAGAGCCGCTCCAGCGCCTGGGCGAGACCGAGGGTAGCCTCGACATCGAGAGGATCGAGCGCCGCGGCGCGCTCGAAGTGCTCGGCGGCATCGAGGAGTCCGGCGGTATCCGAGGACGAGCGGAACAGATGCGAAGCCAGGTGGAAGTGCGTCTGCGAGTCTTCTGGAGACAGGCGCGTGGCTTCCCTGAGCTCGGCCTCCGCCTCTTCATCTTCGCCCAGGTGAGCGAGAGTCGTGCCGAGTGCGAGGCGAGCGGCCGTGTTCGCAGGCTCGGCAGAGACGGCCTCCCGGTAGATCGGCAATGCTTCGCGGTGCCGTCCGTGGGCTGCCGCCATGCCGCCGCGACCGAGCCGCGACATTGCATCGCTGGTGCTGTTCGCGACCGCCGCCATCAATGGGTCGGGGCGGCTGACGGGCACTGTGCCGGCACGCATCACGTGCTCCTCGACAAGCTCGGTTCGGCCCAGCTGTCGATAGGCGGTCGCCAACGGGTGATGGACTGCCGTCGCGGTCGGCTCGAGATCGAGAGCTTCCTCGAAGTGGCGTGCCGCAGCTTCGTGGTCGCCGCTCAGCAGCGCTGCGCGGCCGGAGCCGAACGCAGCCCATGCGCCGCCAGACGCCTCGTCGAACAAGCGTGCCGCTCTCTCCACCTGGCCGAGCTCGAGCAGGGCGTCCGCGAGACGCAGCCTGGCCACTTCGAGCTCGCCATCGATTTCGAGGGCCTCGGAGAACAGCTGGACGGCGTCGTCGAAGCGACCATCGAAGACATGTATGACTCCGAGGTAGTAGGGCCAGCGGGCATCATCCGGAGCGTAAAAGCGAGCGTGCACGTAACACGCTGCGGCAGCCTGATGGAGGTCGTAGGCGTGGTACATCCGACCTGTGGCTCCGAACACCTCCGCCAGCTCCTCGGGTGGCTTGTGCGCCGCGACAGCCTCATCGAGGGCGACGCGTTGCGCCTCCAGCGCGCTCTGTGCGGATGCTGCGAGACCTGCCAGCTCCGGGTGGATCACGGGCGGTGGCGCCACCCCCGACCGGTCCTCTTTACAGGCCCCGAGGGCGAGCAGACACGACACCAGTGCGAGCCCAGGCAATTGGCGCATCAGGAGTCCGCCGCGGCGGGAGAGCCGGTCCCTTCGACCAGGCGGTTGTAGCGATCGGCCGGTACCGACTGCCACTCCTCGACGCGACCGCTCGTCCACCGCACACGCACCGTGTACGACCCACCGCGTTCGCCGAGACCAAAAAGAAGTCGAGGATCGGACGCCGAAGCGTAGCTTCCAGCGGTCGCGGCTCTCCTCCAGGAGACGGTGCCGCCGTCCGCGTCCAAGACCCGCACCAGAGATCCGATGACGGTGCCGCGCGCCATCGTGGTTTCGAGCTCGACTCCCAGCCAGTGTCGGCTCTGGCCGATCTGGTTGACGAGCACTCGAACCGGCCCTGAGTTGTTGATGACCACCAGATCGGGGTCGCCGTCGTTCTCGAGATCTCCGACCAGCAGCCCCCGGCTGACCTCGGCCTGTTCGAAAGCACGCCCGGCTGAGCTCGTCACTTCCTCGAAGCGGCCCTCTCCCAGATTGCGAAAGAGCTGGTTCGGCTGGCGGAGAGGGTAGGGGTCGCCGGCCTGGGCGAGGTCCTCGAGGGCGCGGACCGCACCGTTGACGACCGCGAGGTCCTGTAGACCGTCGTTGTCGTAGTCGAGCAGACTCGTCCCAAATCCCGTGAAGCGCCAGCTCGGCGCCGCGAGGGCTGCTCCGATGGAGGCGTCGACGAAGGCACCTTCGCCATCGTTGAGATAGAGGGTGTTGGACTCCTGGTCGAGGTGGGTCAGAAACAGATCCTCGTCACCGTCGCCATCGAGATCCCCGGTGGCGATCCCCATGCTGGCTTCCGCCCGGCCCATGTCGTTGACCGCTGAGCCGGTGGCGCGCGCTCGGTCTTCGAAACGCCCGTCGCCTAGGTTCGCCCAGAGCTGGTTCTCCACACCGTCGTTGGCGACGTAGAGGTCGAGGCGTCCGTCGGCGTCGTAGTCCAGGACCGACACGCCGAGCGCATTGCCGAAAGCCTCTCTCAGACCACTCCTGAGGGTCACGTTCTCGAACGTGCCATCGCCACGGTTTCGCAGAAGGGTGTCCGGCGCCGGTCGATAGGCCAATGGGCTGCAGTACTGTCGACCGCCGCTGGTCGACAGACACTCTTTCCGTGTCTTGAAGCGGAAGTCGACGTAGTTGCCGACGTAGAGATCGAGCCAACCGTCCTGGTCGAAGTCGAAGAAGGCTGCCGAAACGCTCCATCTGGAGTCGTCGGCGCCGCTTTCGACCGTAACGTCGGTGAAGGTCCCGTCACCCTCGTTCTTCCACAGCCGATTGCGGCCGTAGTTGGTGACATAGAGGTCGATCCAGCCATCCCGGTTGTAGTCGCCCGTCGCGACACCCATGCCGTAGTCGGTGGCCGCGATCCCGCTCTCCTCGGTCACGTCGACGAAGCGCAGTGGCGACGCACCGTCAGCCTGCGGGTCGAGCTCGTTGCGATACAGGCGGTCTCGTTGTTCCGAGCCGGGGCTTTCGGCGTCGTCGAGCGGCAGCGCTCCGCTCTGGACCACGTAGGGATCGAGGTCACCGTCGTTGTCGTAGTCGAAGAGTGCGCCGCCCGACCCCATGACTTCGAGCAGGTACTTCTCGCCGAACATGCCATTCTCGTGCACGAAATCGACGCCGACATCGGAGGCCGCGTCGACGAAGATCGAAGGCATGGCGGTCTGTGTTGGCGGCTCTTCGCTCTGTGACTCTGTGGGGCGTGACTCTGTGGGGCTCTGCGGAGACTCACAGCCCTGAAGCAGCCCGATCAACGCCAGGGCCATCGCCAGTCGCCGCAGTCCACGGCTCCACCATCGGCGGCTAGAGATCGGCAACCGGGCGGGTGGCTTGGCGGTCAAGTGTGTTCCTGCGAGCCACGGTTGTAGGACGACAAGGGAGGCGCCAGCCAAGTCTGTCACGCCGAACGAGCGCCGGCCGACAGCGCTCGACCACAGCACGATTTTGGACCGGCGCGCTGGAGGTACCTCGAGAGAGTTGGCCCAGGTTGCCATCGCAAGACCGTCGTGGCGACCCAAGACACCCTGACCCGTTGGTGGAGAACGCCAAAGGCGTGGCAACCGCCACCCGGAACGAGCCTCGCCGGAAGCTCACGGCGCGACTTCGATTCGGGTCGAGTAGATCCCCCCGGTGGCGTTGTCGTAGAGCGCGACGAGCACGTCGTGGCGCTTCTTGCGCAGCTTGACGCTCGTGCTGTATGTGCGCCGGGCTCCGGGCTCCGGCATCTCGTCCAACACGATGTCCAGTGGAATGACTGGCGTCTCGTTGCGATTGCCGTTCTCGTCCAGAACTGCGATGCGCAGCTCCGTCGCAGCGACGAAACCCTCGGCGTGTGGCAGAAAGGTCATCATGTCCATTGGCACGACGACTTCGATCGGAAGGAGGATGCGACCACCGCCCGCGCTCTCGTAGCGGCCGACGTTGACCGAGAGGGGCTCGGATCCGGGAGGGTTGCCGAAGAGCAGCGAGCTCTCCACCATCATGGTCACCTCGGACTGGCGCGACAGATCGGAGTAGCCGCGCCGCGAGCGGCTCTTCAGTCCGGCAGGTAGGACCCGCACTCGGACGTCGTGGTCCTGGTCGTCACCCTTCCATTGCGGTGTGATGCCCAACCAGTAGTAGGAACGGGTGTCCTCCATGACGTCTTCGAGAGCGAAGTCGCGATCGCGATTCAAGAACGCCATACCGCCAGTCTCGCCGGCGAGGTACGTCAAGGTCGTTTCGTTGTTGGATTCACGATCGAGGCGCTGGGCTCGGCCCTCTGTCCCCTGGTCCGCGAAAGCGGCCTTGGCGACTTCTGAATCGGCCTGCATACCGGGAGCGTCGATGGTGTAGAGGGAGTATCCGAGACGGTTGGCGGCACCCAGGATCGGCGCGTAGATCTCCTGGCCGCTGACCGTCCCTTGCGCGGCGACGCTCTTGGCCTCCCGATTCAGGATGTGACGAATGGGATCGTAGGGCCAGCCGCCGGACACCAGCAGCATCACACGACGCCCGGGGGGACGCGCGAAGCTACGCAGCGTCGAGGTCACAGCCAGTGACACACCGCGGAGGTCGTGACTCAGCCGTTGAACCGCCTGTTTCTCGCCGATGTTGAGCTCGCTGAACGTGTCGGCATCGCCAAAACGGAAGAGCTCGTCGATGCCTACTGCCTGATTGGCATCGTTGATCCGCTCCATGGTTTCGCGCTGTGTGCCGTAGGTCGGTCGACCGCCGGCGATCAGGAGGGCCCGTCGCAGCTCGCGCTGTGACTGACTCCAGCTGGTGAGCATGTCGAGCTCCCGGCCGCCAAAGGCGACGATGGCCATGCGATCGTTCGGGCCGAGGTTCGGAAGCTGATCTTGCAGCGATTCGAGCACGTGGTTGCGCTCGACCGTCGTCGAGAAGAGATCGTCGATGAACACGAGAACGCTGGTGCCGACCTCGTCACCCGGGGACAAGGAGGGCACCGCGAGGGGGTCGGAATCCGTTTCTCGGTTCGCGATCACGGCGCGCCCGGAACGAACCTCGGTGAAGTACTCGATCGGCACCACACGGCCGTCGACCGTCAGCTCGAAGTCGCTGGACTTGAGCCCGGTGACGCGGTCTCCGGCCCGGTCCGTGACCACGACCTCCAGGTTGATGACGCGGACGTCGAGCACATCGCGAAAGACGTCAGAGGACCCTGGCTGCGCAGCAAGCGCGCTGTTCCAGAGCACTAGGATCGAGATCATGGCGCCCGGCAGGCACCAGTTCGGTCGGCGTGTGGTTGTGGTTCTTGCTCGGTCTGCTGGCTTTTTGGGCTCGTCAATGATCATTGCCGTCATCCTCCGGTTCTGGGCTCTGCCGAGCCTCCTTCGAGCGCGAGCAAACTCGAGGGGCGACGGCGCTCGAGGGCGTCTCAAGAGCCTCTGTAGAATAGCTGAAATTGTCGAGTTCCCGCTTGGCGGCGAGCCGACCACGACCCGTTCCCACGAGCCCGGCCTGAGGGCATTTCTCCGTGCAGCCATCTCTCTCGACGTCGACGGCTCGCTGCTTCTCGTCTCGACTCATCGCTGGCGCCCGCGACAGCTCCCGCAGGCCGCAGTCCGGCCTGACACTCCTGTTTGCCACGATCTTGCTGGCGGCGACCGGCGGCGGTTGCGCGCGCGATTCGCCGAGTCCTGGCGAGCCGGAGCGTGACGCGTCCATCACAGAGTCCGCCGCCGAGGCGCAGATCCCTACACCGACCTTCACGGATGTCGCCAAGACTGCCGGTATCGACTTCCGGCACGAGAACGGTGCCACTGGCGATTATCTCTACCCGGAGTTGCTACAGGGTGGCGTCGCCTTCGTCGATGTCGACAACGACGATTGGCTGGACCTCTATTTCGTGCAGGCCGGCACGCTGGTCGAGACCGGGGGGCCTACGCCGGTCAATCG
>JANQPS010000283.1 GCA_028285365.1 Thermoanaerobaculia bacterium
CCGGTCTCCTCCTCAAGAGCTTCTGGCAGCTCTGGAACACCGACACCGGGTTTACCGGCGACTCGGTGCTGGCTGCCCGACTCGATCCCGCGGACGCCGACTACACCGAACCCCAGCAACGCGTCGACTTCTATCGCCGTGTGGTGAACGACCTGAGAGCGGCACCTCAGGTCGAGGCGGCGGCGGCCGCGAGCTCCGTGCCCATGGGACCGTCCTTTCGCTCCGCGTTCGAGGTCCCTGCGCTCGACATCACGTCCGAGAAGAACAACCTGCCGTTTGCGCTCACGCGCGACGTCACTCCTGGCTACTTCGACGTCATCGGCTTGCCTCTACTCCTCGGTCGCGACTTCGAAGAAACGGACAGCCGGCGGACTTGCACACAACAGGAACCGTGCTCGGCCATCGTCAATCTGGCCATTGCGAAGCCGATCTTCGGAGAACCGAACAAGGCCCTCGGCAACGTCGTGGGGGCGAACTGGTTCGGCTGGTTCGAGATCGTCGGTGTCGTCGCCAACGCACGCCTCGAGACGCTCAGCAGCGAACCGAGCATGGCCATCTACCTCCCCCATCCGCAACGTCAGCCCGCGCCCCTCGTCTCACTCCAGGTGGTCGCCAAGGCGGAGTCCGACCCGCTGGCACTCGAATCGTTGATCCGCGAGACGGTCGCCGGCGTCGACCCTCAGGTCGCCGTCGACGACGTTCGCACGCTGAGCTCGGTCGTCGCGGCCTCGGTCGCCGATTCGCGCTTCACGACGCTGCTGCTGAGCACCTTTGCGCTCGTCGCTCTGCTGCTCGGAGGTATCGGGGTCTATGGCGTCATCGCGACCATGGTCGACGAAAGACGACACGAGCTCGGAGTTCGCGCCGCTCTAGGAGCCACCCCCGGCTCGCTACGCCAACAGGTGCTCGCCCAGGCCCTGGGGTTGGCGACCATGGGCATCGCGCTGGGCGCGCTGGGAGCTCTCGGCGCCTCGCGCCTGCTCGAGTCTCAGCTCTATGAAACCCGTCTCACCCAGCCGGAGATCGTCCTCGCCGTCCCCGCAGTCCTCCTCCTCTCGGCCGCCGTCGCCGCCTGGCTGCCAGCCCGCCGCGCCGCCGACCTCGACCCCGTCGAGACGCTACGAGCAGAATAGGACAACGCTTCGCGTTGTTTGGCAGTTTGGCTTCGCCAAACTGCGGGATGACTTCCAACGTGGCTCCTCGAGGGACGCCCCTACGCCTCATCCAATCCCTCCGTGTCATCCCGACGAAGTACCGGCCGGTGCCGTTGGATCGCAGCGCAGTGTCCAGCCGGTACGAAGGAGGGACCTCGAGCACATCACTCCAGCGAACACCTCGAGACCGGCATCGCAGCACACGCTTGCTGCCCGCCACCGGTACGAAGTCTGCCATCGTCCTCCCACCCTGGTGTCATCCCTGGGAGGCACACGGCCGATAACTTCTGGACCGCAGCGGGATGCCTCAGCCGGCAGTTCGGCTCCGCCAAACTGCGGTATGACTTCCAACGTGACTCCTCGAGGGACGCCCCTGCGCCTCATCCAAACCCTCCGTGTCATCCCGACGAAGTACCGGCCGGTGCCGTTGGATCGCAGC
>JANQPS010000329.1 GCA_028285365.1 Thermoanaerobaculia bacterium
TCGGTCGTCGAGTCGCTCGCAGTCACAGACGCGCTAGCTCCGACTACCGCCGTCGATTCTGAGGATCGCCCCGGTGGTGTAGCTCGACGCCTCACTCGCGAAGTAGAGCGCAGCCCCCACCGTTTCGTCCGGCGCTCCGCCTCTTTGCAGGGCAATCGACGCCTTGGCCCGCTTGTCGAACGCCTCGAGGTCCCAGGCCTTGGAGATGTCGGTGAGGAACGGGCCGGCCATGATGCAGTTGACCCGCACCTTGGGCGCCCAGGCAAAAGCAAACGACTCGGTGAGTGAGTTGAGGCCCGCCTTGGCAGCGCCGTAGGGCTCGGCGTTGGGGCTGGGTTGAGCCGAGGCA
This sequence comes from Thermoanaerobaculia bacterium, assembly GCA_028285365.1. Taxonomy (GTDB): domain Bacteria; phylum Acidobacteriota; class Thermoanaerobaculia; order Multivoradales; family Multivoraceae; genus JANQPS01. Next base: position 350 of record JANQPS010000329.1, read on the forward strand.
ATGCTGGAGATGTTGATGATCGACCCGCCGTCACCTTCGCTCATGCGCTTCCCGATGACAGCGCTGAGACGAAAGGGGCCCTTCAGGTTGACGCCGATGACCTTGTCGAAGAGTTGTTCGCTGACCTGATCGAGCGAAGGGTAGAGCGGCGACATGCCAGCGTTGTTGACGAGGATGTCGACCTTGCCGAAGTGGTCGTAGGCCGCGCCTGCCAAAGCGTCGAGCTCGTCCCAGTGGCCGACGTGGCAGGCATATGGCAAAGCCCTGCGACCGAGAGCTTCGACTTCTTTCGCGAGCTCCTCGCAGCTCTCGAGCTTACGGCTGGCGATGACGACGTCCGCACCGGCGTGCGCGAAGCCGAGGGCCATCTCGCGGCCGAGGCCGCGGCTGCCGCCGGTGACGAGGGCGACCTTGTCAGTCAGATCGATGTGGTGGTGGGGCATTTCTCAGTCCGTAGGTGATGTTTTTGGCGTGTCGTTGACGTGGCGGATTCAGGAGCGCGCTCGAGAGATTCTTCGCTGCGCTCAGAATGACGTGAGGGCGCTCAGTGGCGATGGGTGCCCAGTGGGGTTGGGCTCGCGGATCGACAGTCGTCGTGAGCCGAGATCGGTACGGTCGACGCGCTCGAGGCGAACGACCTCGGAACGGCCGAGGCGCCTTGCAAGCCTCGTTTGCCGCCCTGCCGTCAGAGCCACGGCCCGGTGACTACTTCATCGCCGAATACTGAGCCGGGGACATCATCTGGGAGTCGACCTTCTTGACGAGCGCTCCGTTCTTGCGCGACTCCTCGAACGCCTTGGTCCACTCGGGATCGCGAATGAAAGCTTGCCAGGCCTCGGCGCGTGCCTGGGCGCTGGGGTAGGCGAGCAGATAGACGAGGGTGTTTTCGCTCTTCTCGCCGTCAGGGACCCAGAAGCCGATGACGTCCATGCCGTGTTTCTCGAAGAGTTTGATCGTGTGGTTCTCGAACCGCTGGTGCAGCTCGTCCAGCTTGCCCTCTTCGGTGGTGTAGGTGCACAGCTCGAAGACTCGGTCTTCGGCGAGAGCAGCACCGGCGGTGATCACGGAAGCGAGAAACAGGGCACACAGAACGGATGGGCGCATGGCGGTCTCCTATGTCACGAGCAATCGACTGCTCCATCGTGGCTTACGGGACGGTCTTCTTGGAGAGATCAAGAAGACTACAATGCTCGACCGATATGAAGCTCTCGGACGTCTCGAAGGCGTGGACTCTGCAAGAGATCGCTCAGCTGGCCAAGCACCGCTTGCCGCAGACGATCTGGGACTATCTGGTTGGTGGCTCCGAAACGGAGACCACCGTCATCCGAAATCGACGGGCTCTCGAGACATGGGCGTTCAGGCCACGAGTCTGTCGCGACGTGTCGACGGTGAGCGTGTCGGGCAGGTTCCTTGGGCACGATCTACGACTGCCGGTGGTGCTGCCGCCCATTGGCTCGATTCAGGTGTTCGACCCAGACGGGGCTGCGACCGTGGCGCGTGCGGCAGAAACGTTCGGGTCGCTACAGTTCGTGAGCTCGGTGGCACGCCCCGATCTCGATGTCGTGGCCGCAGCATCGTCAGCCCCCAAGGTCTACCAGCTCTATCTGGTTGGCGACGAAGCGTGGATGAACGACCAGATCCATCGAGCCATCGATGCAGGCTACGCTGGTTTCTGCTTGACGGTCGATACCCAGGTCCCGTCACGACGCGAGCGCGACCTGCTCAAACGCTGGCTGATTCCGTCAGGCTCGGCCACCATCGATTTCAGCCACCAGGCTCGCATTACCTGGGATCTCGTGGCGCGAGTCAAAGAAGCCCATGACATTCCGCTCATCCTCAAGGGCATCGCAACTCCAGAGGACGCCAAGCTCGCCTGTGACCACGGCGTCGACGTCATCTACGTCTCCAATCATGGTGGCCGCCAGCTCGACTGCCAGGTCGGGACGCTCGAGACCTTGCCGGACATCGTTGCCGCAGTGGCAGGGCGTTCGACGGTGGCCTTCGACGGCGGTGTTCTACGCGGGACCGACGTGATCAAAGCTCTCATCCTGGGAGCGGACGTCGTCGGTGCTGGTCGCCTCTACTGCCTGGGACTGGCCGCTGGTGGCGCCGCGGGTGTGGTGAGGGTGCTCGAGATTCTCGAGCAGGAGATCAAGACGAGTCTGGCCTTGCTGGGGGTCTCCAGCCTCGCAGATTTGGACCGCAGCTACCTCGCGCGCGATCGGCCGACCGGTGGTGGTGGTGGCGAGGACGTGCTGCGCCGAGCGTTCTCACACTGGGGATTGGAGCGCTCGACCCTGTAGAACCGACCCTGTAGAGCCGAGCCCGAGGAGACCCGACTCGGGAACTCATCGGCGCCGAGCGTCTCGGTGCGTCAAGCCGATCCACAGCTCGAGGTCGGCGTCATGGATCTAGAGCTGCCGAACGTCGGTTTCGAGGCCCAGCGCCAGCCGGCCCATCAGCTCGTACGTTCGGTGGGCCACCATGCCGTGAGTGGCAGCGACGTGCACGTCCCTGAACAGGCGTTCGAGCGGGCAGGACTCGTAGACGGCGCTGCTGCCGCTCATCTCGTACAGCGAATCGGTGACCTGAACCACGCTCCGCATGGCGAAGGTGGCGGCAAGGCGGAGTCGGCTCCGGGCGCCTGTAGACATCTCGCCAGTTTCGGCGCTGACCCAGGCTTCGTCCACGGCTGATCGCACGAAGGTCGTAGCCGCATCCAGTCGGGCCTGGGCTTCGGCAACGGCGGCCTGCACGGTCTGTCGCTGAGCGAGCGTGCGTCTGCTGCCGACGTAGTGCTTGCTGGACGCCAGCTCCACGAATTCATCGATCACTCGTCGCCCCATCCCGAGACCGACGGCGGCCACACCCATGGCAAGAAGGCCGAAGTGGGGGAAGCGGTAGAGAGGATCGTCGCAGCGTGGTCGGTCCTCGAGGCGCTCGACCCAGCGACCAGCAGGGATCCGCGCTTCCGTGACTTCGAAGTCGCCGCTTCCCGACCCTCGCAGGCCGCCCGAGTGCCAGTTGTCATGGAGGACGACCTGGGACCGTTCGAAGAAAGTAAACAGGAACCGCGGCGGTGAGTCGTCCTCTCCCTGAACGAGACAGCCACCGCCTATGAAGTCGCAGTGTGGCGTTCCGCTTCCCCAGGCCCAACGTCCCGTGACGATGAGGTCATCTCCGTCGAAGTGGCCGCGCCCGCGAGGTTCGGCCGTGCCGCCGACGACGGTGCGGGGGTCGGAGAAGAGACGTTCGGCGTGCTCGGGTGCCAGGTAGGCTGACTGCAGGGCGGTCGTGGCACCGATCATCGTGCACCAGCCGACGGCCCCGTCCCAGTAGCCCAGCTCTTCCATGACGGCCATGCCCTCCTGCAGTGTTCGTTGACGTCCGCCGTACTGCCGCGGAACAAACGTGCGGAAGACCTCGGGATCGATGAGGCCGTCGACAATGTCTCGGGGAAGTCTGCGGAGCTGCTCGATCTCGCCGCTGCGCTCGAGCAGGGCTCGTCCGAAGCCACGCAGGTGCTCGAGCTCGGAGTGGGTCAGGGCCGTGGTCAGACTCATGAGCCGAGCATAGCCGCGACTGAATCAGCCGCGCACGAGTCGGATTAGGTAGCCTCGCAGACGATGACTCTCGATGTGGACAAGGTGCCTTCAGACGTCGCGACCGGTGGCGCCGGACAACCGTTGCGGCCGACGATCGAAGTGGGGTGGGTGCGCGTCGACAGGATGGACGCCCCCGACAGCCAGGCGATGAAGAACGCACGGGACCGTCTGCTCGAGAACCTGCGCTCGGTACTGCCGCAATTCGAGTGGCGGATGCCGATCAAAGACGCCGAGGTACCGCGGGACGGAGAACGGGTCAGCATCGTCAGCCTTCTCGACGCAGGCGCCACCGAGCTCGACGCCATGCACTGGGACATGGCCCTGGTGTTCACTGACGACGATCTCGAGAGTTACTACCGGCCGTTCTGTTTCGCGGCACCCTCGAGCACTCTCAGCGTGGCAGCTGTTTCGACCAACCGTATCGATCCGCGTGCCACGGGGGCCGGGGTCACCACAGACGAGCGCATCGAGACCATGACCCAGAGATTGTTCGCGCTGGCGGCTCACATGCTCGGTGAGCTGCTTGGCCTCGATCACAGCATGCAGCCCAAGGACCTCATGTACGACCTCTCCGAGGTTGCCGATCTCGATGCCATGACGAGCTTTTCCCCGGCCGCTCTGGAGTGGCTTCGCGAGGAGCTCGAAGACGTAGCAGACGTCCGCCTGGAAGAGAAACAGAAGGCCTCGCGATGGGGTCGTTACGGGTTTTTTCTGCGCGCCTTGTGGCACGAGCGAGATGTCGTTTGGCTCGCGGTTCGTCAGGCACGGCCCTGGCAGTTTCCGTTTCGCTTCACGCGTCTGCTGGCCGCGGCCTTCTCGACATTGATGATCCTCTCGATTACCGCCGAAGCCTGGGATCTGGGAATGGGGCAACCAGCTTGGCTCGTGGCCGTGCTGTCGCTGAGCGCCGTCGTCCTCGTCAGCCGCTACCTCCTCCGTCGGCAGGGTGTCCTCGGACGCCGTGCGGAAGGCGCACGGGAGCTGCGCGTCGTAGCTCAGGCCTCGGTCGCGCTGTCGCTCTTCTTCGGCATGGTGACGACGTACGTCGTGCTTTTTGTATCGACGGTATTCATTGCCCAGGTCTTCTTCAGGCCGCGTCTCCTCGAACAGTGGGCCTCATCCATCGAGGGGCCTCTCGGACTGCACCACACGCTGGTGTTTGCCGGTTTTGCGTCCTCGCTCGGAATCCTCCTGAGCGCGTTGGGTGCGTCGTTCGAGGAACAGACCTATTTTCGCCACGTAGCGCTCGTCGACGAGGAGACCTGACGATCTCGCCAAAGGGCAAAAAGCGACCGGGAGCGGCGCTCACAGAGCCTGCCGCCCCCGGTTCTCCAAGAGAGTCCGAAACGGCCACACTTCTCATGCGGCGCTTCGGTGGCGGGATCGGGTTCGCAGCTACTCGACGGTGACGAAGCTGCTTCTGAGAAAGGCCCAGCGCTCTTCGTCGAGCTTTTGAAGGCGCGCAGACAGGACGTAGGTCATTCCCTCGACGGCCAGGCGCACTTCGAGATCAGCGATGCCGTCGTCTCGGAGGGTCCCGTCGACCACCGTGACCTTGCCATCGGGTGAGTCGAGGAACCAGCTGAGTCCGGGGACCATCTGGATTCGCTCCTCGTCCGTCTCGGACCAACCGTTTTCGATCTCAGCGCGCTGCTCCGTGGTGATGTGTGATGCGAGCTGAGTCCAGTTTCCCGAGCGAGCGGCTGCGACGGTTTCGGTCAGTACCTCTCCTGGCGCGCCGCCTCCTTCGGGGAGCGGGGTCGTGGCTTTGGGCTGGGTGATCCGAGTCTCGAAGCTGAGGTCGACCTCGTACGACTCACCGTCTGGCAGCTCGACGGGTCCAGGGGTCCACACTCGCCCTTTGATGAGCTCTGCGGAGCGCTCCGTGATCTCGGCCTGGAGCTGCATCTTGGTGTTGTCGATGAACTGATGGTTGCCTTCGTGAAAGGTGGCGTTGACCGCTACGTCGCCGTCGTCCCAGACCATGATCGTCACGAAGTCGTTGTCGAGCATGCCTTCCTGATTGCGAAGGTGAGTCGAGGGATCCAGGGAATCGAGCGCCGTTGCTGCGTCGAGCTCGATCGAAGTCAGAAGAATCTCGACTCCTTCGAGCTCCAGGTCCCACGGGGCGCGAGTGGGCAGCGCGGTGGTGATCGTTGGCTTGATGATGCCCTTCTCGCTGCTCTTGAAGGTGCCTTCGACCTGGTCGGC
>JANQPS010000376.1 GCA_028285365.1 Thermoanaerobaculia bacterium
CACTCGTCGACTTCTATGAGAGCTACCGAGCCTTCATCCGAGGCAAGATCGACGCCTTGACGTTACAGAGTGAGACCCTCTCACGGCCCGCAGCAGAGCGCCTCGGTCGACGCGCGCGCCATCACTTCCTCCTGGCTCAGGCCTCGGATCGCCGCCAGATCCAGCCGGCCAGAATCGTCGCGGTAGGCGGGTGGATCGCCAGCGGCAAGAGCACGATCGCGGAACAGCTCTCGGCCGAGCTCCAGTGCCCCGTCGTCGCCGCCGATTGGACGCGCAAGTATCTGCTCGGCCTCGAGCTGACGGAGAAGGCTTCGCACCCGGCATTTGCGGGCGGCTACAGCCAAGATGTCACGCAGCGTGTCTACGACGAAATCATGCAGCGCGCTCGGCTGGTCGTCGATTCCGGGCGCAGTGTAGTGGTCGACGCGAGCTTTCGATCGAGGCAGGAGAGATCACACGTACGAAAGCTCGCTCTCGACCTCGGCGTCGAGTTTCGCTTCGTCGAGTGCCGAGCCGACGTCGACACCTGTCGCAAGAGACTCGAGAAGCGCGCTCTCGGCGCCAGCGAGAGCGACGGTCGGCTCGAAATCTTCGACGCATTCGTGGAGGCATGGGAGCCGGTCGACGAACTGCCACCGCACCAACACCTCACCATCGACACCAGTCGATCGCTCGTCGAGTCGACCAGTCGACTTCGCGAGACCTTCAGGACGTGGCTTCCGGCACCTGCCTCGAGAGGCTAGCGACCGCGGCGAGATCAGCCGAAAGGCGCACACGGGATCAGGTGATCAGGATCGCCGCCTGGGTTCCGATTTGCGACTCGACTGGGGTGCGACCACCTCGAGCCTCCCGCTCTTGTGTTGCGAAACGAGCAACCTGACTGTGGAAATCACCAACAGCCGCCCATCGTCTCGTCCGGCTACCATTGTCGGGTGGGCCAACAGGACAGTCACGACAGCACGGATCTGAAGTCGATACGACGTGCTCACACGCCAACCGCGATTCGACGTCGGTTGGACGGGCACACCGGAGACCACTACGTCCGCGACATGGTCTACGGCGGAATCGACGGCGTCATCACGACCTTCGCCATCGTTGGAGGTGTTGCAGGCGCCGACCTGGCCAGCGGGATCGTGGTGATCCTGGGCATCTCGAATCTCGTCGCAGACGGCGGCTCGATGGCCGCCGCGAACTATCTCGGCACTCGCGCCGAGATGGATCAGCGCGACCGTGCGAGGCGCCTCGAGGAAACCCACATCTCCGTGCATCCCGAAGGCGAGCGAGAAGAGGTCCGCGAGATCTATCGGCGCAAGGGCTTCGAGGGTGAACAGCTCGAGGTTGTGGTCGACATCCTGACGGCTGATCGAGAGCGCTGGATCGAGACGATGCTGACCGAGGAGCACGGCCTTGCCAAACAAACTCGCTCGGCTTGGATCTCGGCTTTGGTCACGTTCCTGGCCTTCGGCTGCGCGGGCATCATGCCGCTCGCCCCCTATCTGTTCAGTGTCCTGGCTTCGGAGGCACTCGAGAATCCTCTGCGCCTCAGCGCCGTTGCCACCTCGATCACACTCTTCGCGGTCGGATGGCTCAAGGGCAAAGTCGTTGGTTCGGCGCGGTGGCGCGCCGGTCTCGAGACGCTGCTCATCGGCGGAAGCGCAGCCAGTCTGGCCTACCTCATCGGCGCTGCGCTCAAGGGCCTGGCATGACCGTTCGCCGGGTCGGCAGCACCGTTCGAGCCGCAGCGACCTGGTCGATCCTGTGGGCCTGCCAGGTCGCGAGCGTGGCCGCAAGAGACGACGTCACCGACGCCGTCGAGCACATTCTCGCCAAGGCGCGCGAGCAGCAGACCGCTGACCTCGAAGCGTGGCGGCTGCACGCCTTCGACCGCCAAGTCGTGCGCCAACGGCTCGACAAAGAGGGCCGGACCTACTGGCAGGAGACCCTTCGCTTCCGCGTCTCGCCGACTCCCGAAGGCTTCCACGAACATCTCGAGTCGATCGACGGACACGCACCGTCCTCTCGTCAGTATCAATCCCACCTGAACGCGGGCCGTTTCGCCGAGCGCTACCGCGAGCTCCTCCAAGGCAATCCCGACGACACTCAGGACGGCTACTCGCTGCGGTCTCTGCTCGAAATGTCGGCCTATCGCTACGAAGGCCTCGAAGAGAAAGAGGGACAGCTGTGCCATCGGCTCGAGTTCGAGCCCGGGCCGCCGAAGTCCGGCGGCATCGCTCGTCGAATTGCCGATGTCTCTTCCGGGACCCTGTGGCTCAGCGAACCCGGCTGGCATCTCGTCGCAGCCGAAGCCGCTACGTCCAGAAGGATTTCCCTAGCCCTGGGCGTGGCCCGCATCCAACGACTGCAGGTCAGCTACCTGGGAGCACCACTGAACCCTCGGATCTGGCTCCCCAAGCGCATCGAGGTCCGCACCGACCTCAGGCTTCTCGGCAGGAACATCCGAAAGCGCAACGTCTTCACCTACGGCCGCTTCGGCGCGGCATCACCCTGAAACACCAAGAGTCCGTGGCCTTCCACAAGCTCGCCGAGCAGCTGAGGCCCCCGCGACCTTCTAAGGAGATCGAGCATGAGCGCTTATCCAACGATCCTCATCACGACCGACTTCTCCAACGACTCGCTCGCAGCAGTCGACGAAGCGAAGAAGATCGCCAGTAGCGACAGCAAGATCCTGCTGGTGCATGTCGTCGAAGACCGCGTGCCACCCCTGGTGACTCCAGAACTCTGGAATCGAGTCATGGACGATCACCGCAACACGTCCGAGCAGCACCTGGAGGAGTATGCCAAGGAGCATCTCGCAGACTTCGACTGTACGGCCGTCGCGCTGACCGGTGTGCCCGAGGTCGTTATCCCGGAACTGGCCACCAAGCACAATGCGTCGTTGATCGTCATGGCAAGCCGTGGCCACAACCTGGCCGGGAAGATCTTCATCGGTTCCACCGCTGACCGCGTGTTGCGCGCCTCCCGTTGCCCCGTACTCATCGTCAAGCCTCAGGAAGACTGAGCACCCGCTGCTGTGGAGCTGGCGATCGCAGGTCGCCATCGGCGTGACGTAGCTCGCAGCGCGATGCTCTTCGAGACCTACTCGAGCGCTTGATAGACCAGGGTTCTGAAACGCCTGACGATGTCAGCGTGACCAAACGGCGTCAGCTGCGTGAAGAACAGGCCGATCAGCTCCTCCTTCGGATCGACCCAGAAGGACGTGTTCTCGGACCCACCCCAGTAGTAGGCACCGGGACTGCCGAGCTGGTGGGTTTGGCCGGGATCGCGTATGACGCCAAACCCCAGGCCAAATCCGGTGCCTGGAGACGGTCCGTCCAGCTCGCCGAGGTGGTCGATCGTCATCAACTCCACGGTCTTGCGCCCCAGGATTCTCACTCCGTTGGCCTCACCCCCATCCAGCAACATCTGGAGGAAGAGCAGGTAGTCGCCGGCGGTGGTGACGGCGCCACCGAGACTCCCCGTATCGCCCCAACCACCGCCACCCGACACAGCCACGGGTGGTCGGCGCAGCGGGCTGTCCTCGGCGGACTCGGCAACCTCGAGTCGGCCGTTGCGATGTCGATGAATGCTCGCGAACCGAGGGAGATCGTCGTCGACGACGACGAACGACGTATCGGACATGCCCAGTGGATCAAAGACCCGCTCTTGCAGAACGGTCTCGAGCGGCTGCCCGGAGACGACTTCGATCACCCGGCCCAAAACGTCGGTCGACAAGCTATAGCGAAAGCGGGTGCCTGGATCTTCGGCCAGCGGCAGCGTGGCCAGCTCTTCGACGAAACGCGGCAGTGTGAGCGCCCCGGAGCGGAGGCGATGCTGCGCGTAAAGCTCGCCCAGGCCCGCGGGAGAGTCGTAGGAGATGCCGGACGTGTGGCGCAGCAGATCGAGCACGGTCATGGGGGCGGCGACTGATCTCGTCGAGAGCAGCTGTCCGTCGTCCGAGAACTGGCCGACCTCGGTGCTCGCAAAAACCGGCAGGTAGCGCGCTACCGGGTCGTCGAGCGAGATGCGCGCCTCCTCGAACAGGGACATGAGCGCCACCGATGTGAACGTCTTGGTCATCGACGCGATCCGAAAGAGCGCGTCGTCCGGCATCGGTCGACCGCTGTCGGTGTCGAGAACGCCATAGGTCTCGAGGTGGACGAGCTGGCCTCGACGCACGATCGCAGTCACGGCACCAGCGAGGTCGTGGTCGTCGACATGGCCCTGGACGCTCGCCCGCACCCGGGCGAGGCGTTCGGCAGAGAACCCGACGTCCGCGGGCTCCGCACGAGGCAGCCGTTCCAAAGCTGACCCAGCCGCGGGCAACAACAGCAGCACACTTGTGGCCAGAAGAATCCGCATAGCGAAGCGAGGCGTCAAAGGCGCGGTTGGACAGACGACGGAAGCGATCGCGACTAGCGGCCGTCTTCCTGCAGCGTCATCACGTACTTGGCCAGAGTCTTGATGCGATGCTGAATGTCGTCTTCGCGGTCGAGCTCTAGCGCAAACGTCATTCCCCAGACGGGCATGCGACTGGTGCCATGAGCGCGAATCCGCTCACGACCGTCGATGACGGTTGCGAGCCAGGTTTCGTCTACACCTTCTGGTCGTTTGGACAGGGACGTGAGATCGACCGGTTCGACTTCCAGCAGTTCAGCGACTGGCCCATCACCCTTGCCGTGCTCGCCGTGACATCCCGCGCAATGAAACCTGTACAAGAACGGTCCGAGATCCTGCTCCGTCGTCGGAGCACGCTCGGTCGACGACTGGCTCGCCAGTCCCATGAGCAAGGCACCGATGGCAGTCCACTTGGCGATGGCGATCCACTTGGCTTCCATGACTACACTCCCGTTTTCGAGCGTCTTCCAGCGTTCTCGAGCGGAACGTATCAGGCTAGAGGCACACGATCGATGCACGCCACCGTCATTGTCAACGAGGCCTCCCTCGGTTTTCCGAGGTAACTCCTGAACTTGCGAACCCGTCGCCAAGGCAGATCCCCGCAGCTAACGTTGTTCTGCCTGCCGCGTCTCTCGCTGGTGGGCCACGGCTCTGCGAATCCAGCTCTCGCTGAAGCCGCGTAGAAAGCTCCCGCCGTAGTCGAGGAGGGGCACACCGCCGCGACCCTGGCTCTTGGCTCGATGTTCCATGGCGGCGACCAGGTCGCGCTCGACGTCCTTCTCGACGAAGTCGGCCTCGAGCTCGACGAGCAAGGCCTTCGCCCGTTTGCAGACCGGACACCAGTCGGTGGTGTACATCACGATCTGTGGAGCTGCCGTGGGAGAAGAGCCGCCGTAGCGCGCCACGTCTCCATCCTTGAGGACCAGCACCGGCTGGGCTCGCTCGACCTTCACAGATCTCTCGGTTTTCTCGACGTTCTCCAGGGGGCCTCCCCGGCGCGTCAGTTGCCGGCTCGCCTCCAGATCGATAGCGCTCGAGCGTAGAGACGAGAGCACTCCGTTGGCTCCCGTGAAGACAATCGACGCACCCTTCTCGTGCCACGGTCCACGCGTCTCGATGACTTCACCTTCCGAGGTGACGAGCCAGTCTCCGTGGCTCCCGGACGGCCAAAGCGCAAACAGCGAAACGAACACCAGGGTGATCAGATGCCGAGATGCAGCACGTACCAGGTGACAGCACTCGCCCCGTCCAGCGACTGTGATTCGCAACATCGACCGTCCCCCAAGTGTCCAATGAGACTGGTATCCCGCCTCGTACCCGTCTCATGCTACCGCTCGAACGAGCTTCGAGGACCGTACAAACGAAAGACGCCCGCCGAAGCGGGCGCCCCATACCAGTCGATGCTGGAGGTCGACTCAGCGACCGGACACCGCGTCACCGCCGTCGCGACGGCCACCGCGGAAGCGCTGAATGATCTCCTGACGTTCTTCAGGACTCAGCGTGTCCCAGTCGATATCGAAGCGCTCCTTGAGCATCTTCTTCATGCGCTCGGGATCCGCCTGCCGTCGGTTGCCACCGCTGCTGAAGAGACCACCCGCGTTCTCGGGCACATACCCCGCTTCAGCGTCAGCATAGGTGACGAAGCCGAACATCATCTCGGCCGTTGTCGGCTCACCGTACGTGACCGTCTTGGTCGGGTCGGGGTTGAACGGGTTGTCCGCCGAGTTGTCCCAGGACATGGTGAGCTCGATCTCGGTGCCGGCCGGAATCTGCTTTCCGGGAGCCGGATACTGATAGTCCGTCTGCCAGTTGAAGTCGTAGCGCGGCACGTCGAGGAGCAGCTCCTCGGAGCCGTCCGGGTACTTGGCGACATAGCGAGCCGACTTGCCTCGAAGGTGCATGTGCGGCGTGTAACCGATGAGGATCGAGTCGCGATCGAACTTGGTGGTCACGGTCTTCGTGTAGTTCGGGTCCCCGGCAGGAATCTCGAAATCGAAACGCGTCAGTGGCTCGTTGAGGACGACGTGCTGCGGCTCGTAACCCTCTGGATAGAACTTGAGCGCCACGGACGAGCGGTCCCAGACGCCCGTGCCTTCTCCCGGCTCCTTGTGGTAATGCATCTGCCAGGTGAGCTTGGTGCCGGGCTCGAGCAGAGTCGCAAAACCGTCGTGGTGGACCGTGGGCGTGTTGCCCGGGGCAATACCACCGAGTGGACGAGTGATGATGTGGTGAACCACCTTCGAGCCGGGACGGAACTCGACCGCCTTGATCCAGCGCTTCGTCGGCAGCTGCTCTTCGGTGATCTCCGTCTGGAAATAGACATACTCGTCTTCGACGTGGTCTTCGACGAAGAAGTCTTCACCCATGTCGAGAACGAGATCGGGCTCGCCGATCGACCAGCCGTGAGTCTCAGGCCACTCGATCGCTTCGGGTGCATCCGCAACGTCACCGGCAGGCGCGCCTGCCTTGGCCCAAGAGACCAGGGTCTTGCGCTCGGCGTCAGTCAAGAGGCGTTCGTTGACGAAGACACCGTCCAGCTCGTGCGACGCGTGCCATGGCGGCATCAAGCCGGCTTCGACCTGGCGAGCGATCGACCGGGCCCAGGGCCGCGTGCTCTTGTAGTCGGTGAACGCCATCGGAGCAACCATCCCACCGAGGTTGGTGCCACCTTCGCGATGACAGACCTGACAGTTCTCCTGGATGACCGGGAGAACGTCCTCGTAGAACGTAGGCTCCGGCTGGTCCGCGTTGTTGTTCGACGCGAGAGCCGGCAAGGCCGACAGGCTCACGATCAGCGTCAGGAAGAGGAGTCGCTTCATGGCAAAGCTCCAACAGTGGTTTGAGGCGTCAGCTCGGTAGCCGGCGGATCGTGGCCAGGACGGTCCAGGCGGCTTGATACCAGATGAGCTCGGAAGTCAACCCGCATCTTATACTGATGGCCTTGGGCTCACGCCTGGCGTAGGCCCACGGGATAGTTCCGCAGGGTCCCCCAGACCCTGAGCTGAACCCAGCCGATTCTCACGGAGAGAACGTCATGTCGCCACGTCTCAGAGCCCATTTCATCGCATTCATCGCAACGACCTTCTTGGCCGTCGCAGTCACCGCGCCGTCACTTCATGCAGGCGGAACCACCTCGGACGACATCCCTAGACGACCCGACGGTCGTCCAGACCTGAGCGGCACTTACGACACTGCGACACTGACACCGCTACAGCGACCAGAAGAGTTCGGCGACAAGCTCACGATGACTCCCGAGGAGGCAGAGAAGCTGGTCGAACAGCAGCGCCAGCGGATGGCCGAGGCCTCCAAGCAGAGCGACGGCGACCGAGGTGCGCCACCCGCCGGCGGCGACGGCTCGGGCGGCGCCTCCGGCAACGTTGGCGGCTACAACGCCTTCTGGGTCGATCCCGGTGACAGCGTCGTCCTGATCGACGGCAAGTTCCGGACATCGATCATCACCGATCCCGCCAACGGCCGGCAGCCACCGCTGACTCCGGAGGGACAGCAGACCAGAGTGATCGTGCGCGACCAGCTGATGACCAACGACGGTACCGCCTTCTGGCTCGATTGGGACCGACCCGGCCCGTTCGACGGTCCAGAGCGCCTCCTCATCTCCGACCGGTGCCTCGCCAGCTACAAGTCTGCAGTGCCGTCACTTCCGTCCATCTACAACAACCTGCAGCGCATCATTCAAACGGACAACGAAGTGATGATTCTCAACGAGATGATCCACGACGCGAGGGTCGTGAGGATGGACTCGGAGCACCTGCCGTCACATCTCAAGTTCTGGCTCGGCGACTCGATCGGCTGGTGGGAGGGAGACACACTCGTCGTCGACACCACCAACTTCCGACACTACGAGGGATT
>JANQPS010000386.1 GCA_028285365.1 Thermoanaerobaculia bacterium
CACTCGTCCTCTCCGCCGTTCGCAGCATGCAGCGTGCAGCCAAGACCCGCTCCGCCGTGTCCACCGACGAGTTGCCGGTCAAGTTCTTGTTCGTCGGCGTCATCGGAGCCTTCGTGCTGCTGTCAGTCACCGCCCTCCTCGGGGTTCCTGGAATCGAGCTGTGGCGAGCCGGACTCATGGCGCTTCTTGGAACTCTCTGGATCTGGGTCGCGGGGGTGGTGCTCTCCGAGTGCATCGGCCGGACCAACTGGTCCCCGCTCTCCGGGATGACCCTCATCGGCGTGACGATCCTGATCTTCGTCGCCAGCGGCATGGGGAACAAAGAAACCGTCGTAGCGTCGATCGTGGTCGGGGCTGCCATGTGTGTCGCCATGTCGCAGGCCACAGACCTCATGCTCGACCTCAAGACCGGTTATCTGGTCGGCGCGGTGCCTCGCAAACAGCAGATCGCCCAGTTTCTCGGTGTCTGGCTCGGACCCATCGTGATCATGGGCCTGATCCTGGTGCTTCACGAGGCATACACGCTCGGTAGCGAACGGCTGCCAGCCCCGCAGGGGCAAGCCCTGGCTAGCGTGATCGACGGAATCCTCGGCGGCAGCGTGCCCATCGACAAGTACACGGCCGGAGCCGGGCTCGGTGCCCTCCTTTCACTGAGCGGTATCGGGGGCCTCGGCGTCCTCGTTGGTCTTGGCTTCTACATGCCATTCAACATCGTTCTCACCTACACGATCGGCAGTGTGCTCCGCGTCTTCACCGATTGGAAGTTGGGGCGGAGCTTCGCCGACGACTACGGCATTCCGATCGCGGCTGGGCTCATCGTCGGCGAAGCGCTGGTCGGCGTCGCCTACTCCCTGATCGTCGTTGCGACGGCCTGATCAATCGACCACTCTACAGACGACACCCATGAAAAACCTCGCCTACTTGCTCATCTGCGCCGGGTTTCTCTTCGGCTCCTACGTGGCAGTCGAATCCGTCGAAGGCGTGCCGGTCACGCCCTTTGCCATTGCCCTGGCGGTGGGCGCGATCGGCATCGGCCTGCTGCGTGCGACCCAGCATCAGGAATCACGCGACGAGAACCGCGTTGCCAGCAACCTCGACAGCTTGAGCACCGCTCTCGACGAGCTGGTCAACGAGAGCGAAACCCTCGAAGGTGAATGTGAGGGCATGGACGTCGGCGACATTCGTCAAGTCATCGATCAGCGTTTCCCCAAACATCTCGACAGCTTCGTTCAGGCGCGCCAGAGCTTGGCCGTCCGCCACGGGCTACAGGCATACGCAGACGTGATGAATCCGTTTGCGGCCGGCGAGCGGTACATCAATCGCGCCTGGTCGGCCTCCACCGACGGCTACCGAGGCGAAGCGCAAACCCACATCACGAAGGCCCTCCAGCAGTTCCAAGAGGCCCGAACTGCACTTCGGGACGCCGCTCGCTGAGCTCTGGAGACGAAAGAGACGGACCGGGACAGGGGCCGACCGCCGCGGCTCACCGCTATCAAAACAGCAACCGGCGTCAGCCCGGAGTGATTCGGCCATCCCGCTACACTTGAGCTCATGAGCGCGACTCCAACAGACGCTTCGCACCCATCCGACGACACCAACCTTCCGGGGGTCGCTCGGCGCTTTCTTCGCTACGTCCAGATCGACACCCAGTCGCAGCGAGGAACGGGCCAAACCCCGTCGACCGACAAACAGCGCGATCTCTCGGAGCTGCTTGCTGCCGAGCTCCGCGAGCTCGGGCTCGACGGCGAGGCCGACGAGTACGGCTACGTCTACGCTCGACTCCCCGCAAGCACGGGAGCCGAGAAGGTTCCGGCACTCGCCCTCCTGGCACACGTCGACACCTCGCCAGACGAGCCCGGTGGTCCGGTGCGACCGATCGTTCACCGCAACTTCGACGGTCGCGCCATCACCCTACCGGGCGACCCCAGCGTGTCGCTCGACCCGGAGCGCAGTCCCGCACTCCTCGAGCATCTCGGCCACGATCTGATCTCCTCCGACGGAACCACCCTGCTCGGCTCGGACGACAAGGCAGGGGTCGCGATCATCATGCAGGTCGTCGAGGACATCGTCCGCAACCCCGAGCTCCCGCGACCGCCCCTGCGAGTCTGCTTCACGGTCGACGAAGAGATCGGCGAAGGAGTCGACAAGCTCGACCTGGAGAGGCTCGACGCCAAGGTCGCGTACACCATCGACGGGGGACCCGTCGGCCAGGTCGACACCGCAACCTTCAACGCCTCCGAGGCCGTCATCGACGTCGAAGGCGTCATGTGCCATCCGGGGACGGCCAAGAACGTCATGGCCAATGCGATGACGATCGCGTGCGAGCTCGTCGCCAACCTGCCCTCGCACGAAGCCCCGGAAACCACCGAGAAGGAAGAGGGCTACATCTGCCCGTACAGCATGCAGGGTGACATTGCCCGGGCTCAGGTCCGGCTGCTCCTGCGCGACTTCTCCAAGAGCGGCCTGTCCAGACGCAAGCAGATGCTCGAGCACATGGTCACCGCCCTCAACTTGAAGTATCCGAGATCCCGCCTGGCGATCGCCTTCGAGGACTCCTACTCGAACATGCGCGAGTGGATCGACTCGGTCGATCCGCGGGTCGTCACGTTTGCAGTGCAGGCCGGAGATCTCATCGACATGCCGATCGGGCAGGAGTCGGTGCGCGGCGGTACCGACGGTGCACGTCTCTCAGAGCTCGGCGTCCCCACTCCCAACCTGTTCACAGGCGGCTACGACTACCACAGCCGTTTTGAATGGAACACGGTGCAGAACCTCGAGACCTCGCTCAGCTACCTCAAGGCGGTGCTCGAGGTCTGGGCACGAGAAGGCTCGACCGGCTGATCATCCCTCGTTTCGTAGTGTTCTTCTCGGTTCGGCTTGATCGCCTCGTGACTGCACTCAGATCGCCCTGGGGTCGCTGAGCGCTCATTCCGAGGTCACTGTGAGATCACAGTCTGATCGAGCGGAGACCGACATTCGCGTCACGGTCTCCACGAAGCCCGAGCTCGACAGGCAAGAAGACCCCTTGAGCCTCGCAGCGCCGCAATCTCCCGGAAGTCGGTAGACTTCGCTCTCACTACTCCGATTCCGACCGGTGTCACAGGAGTCTCAGATGTTCGCCAAGAAGCTCACGATCCCTACTCCAGACGAGGCTCTCGCGGGGCGCGACCAACCCCTCCCGGTGCCCGAGCGCCACGAAATCCTGGACGCGCCGCTCACCCCTCCGTTCCCCGAGCATCTCGAACATGCGGTGTTCGGCCTCGGCTGCTTCTGGGGAGCCGAACGCAAGTTCTGGCAGCAGGAAGGCGTCTATACGACGGCCGTCGGCTATAGCGGCGGGAGCACTCCCAACCCAACCTACGAAGAGGTGTGCTCAGGCGGAACGGGTCACACCGAGGTTGTCCTGGTGGTGTTCGATCCGAGCGTAGTCACCTTCGAAGAACTCCTCAAGGTGTTCTGGGAATCTCACGATCCCACTCAGGGTATGCGACAGGGCAACGACATCGGCACCCAGTACCGCTCCGCCATCTACACGACGTCAGCGGACCAGGAGGCTGCCGCAACCGCCAGTCGTGAAGCTTACGAGCAGGCACTCCGCAGCGCCGGCCTCGCCACCATCACCACCGAGATCGGGCCCGCGGGCGAGTTCTACTTTGCCGAGCACTACCACCAGCAGTACCTTGCCAAGAACCCGAACGGCTACTGCGGCATCGGCGGCACCGGAGTGAGCTGTCCAGTGGGTGTTGGCGTCACCGCCTAGACTTTCTCCAGCAGCGCTGACGGAGGCGTGGCCCGGCCCCTGGTCTACTCGAGAGCACTAGCCGCCGTATTCACGAGCGGCGTATCAGATATCTGGATGAGCCAGACAGCGCTTGAGCTCTGACTCGACCAGCAGCGCCGAATCGTAGCGATCTTCGGGGTGGCGAGAGATCAGCTGGGCCACGATCTCGTCGAGATGGTCCGGAAGATCACTCACGTGCTCGGAGAGAGGCGTAGGATCTTCCGTCTCGAGAGCCCGGAAGTGGGCCAAGAGGTCATCAGCCGGATAGGGCTTCTCGCCACTGACCAGCTCGTAGAGGATCACTCCCAGCGAGAACAGGTCGCTACGTTTGTCGAGACCGCGCCCCATCATCTGTTCGGGCGCCATGTAGCCGGCAGTGCCGATCATCTGTCCGGCGCCGGTCCTGAAGATCCCCTCGTTCTCGATCTGGGTGGAGATCTCCTTGACCAGACCGAAGTCGACTAGCTTGAGCACGCCGTCCGGCCGCAGCAAGAGGTTTCGCGGATTGAGATTGCGGTGGATGACGTCGGCGGCGTGCAGCGCGCCGAGTCCCCTGGCCGCCTGGATCGAAATGCTGATGGCCAGCGCGAGCGGCGGGCGGCGCTCGCCCACCATTTGCTCGATCGACGTACCGTCGACGAACTCACGAACGAAGAAGAGGATCTCCTCGGGCTCGTCTCCCATGACAAATTCGGGATCGGTCGTCATCTCGCTACCGGCCTCGATCAGGCGCGCGACGTTCTCGTGCTCGATCGCGGACTCGACCTTGATCTCGCGCTCGAAGCGCGCGACGGTCTCCGGCGAGCGCTTCCAAGGCGGCAGCACCTTGAGAGCCACGATCTCGCCGGTTGACGAGCGCGCCCTGAAGAGATGGCGGTCACCCATGGGCTCTAGGATCTCGTAGTTGGCTAGTCGTTTGAGGGTCACGGGCAGTCTCTCGGCTCTCTCTGCAAGGCGGTCAACGTTGCGGCAGCATCTGCAACCGGCTCCAAGGCAGTCTTGATCGTCATCCCGTCGAAGAAGAGACGGATCTCGTCACGTCGCATCTTGGAGCGATTTGCGCAGATAGTAACGGTCCACGTCCGGTGCATAGTCCTCGAGTCGTGCAAAAACCTCGTAGCCATGACTCTCGTAGAAGGCCAGCGCCTGATAGCTGAAGGTCTCGAGATGTGCCTGTCGGCAGCCTCGCTCCCACGCAGCTCGCTCGATGGCAGCCATGAGTTGCCCGCCGAGACCTCGCGACCGGAGGCTTTCAGCGACCCACAGGAGAGACAGATCGAGCCAGTTCCAGTTGAGATTGCCGAAGGCCCCACCCAGCAGCTCTCCGTTTCGGCGCGCGAACACGGCAATCGGCACGAAACCTGGACGCTCGACGAACTCGAGAGAGTGCTCGGTGAGTCCGGCGCGCAGCCGATCCAAGTCCTGTGAGCTCGGAGCCGAATCGACGGTCAGCTCGATACCGGACTCTTCACATGTTTGGTCGCGCACCCTCTACCCCTCACCGAGTCAACCAGCCGAACTTCTGGGGCTTGCGAGTCGCTTTGGGGTCGATCATCACGTTGACGATGCTCGGTCCGTCCTCAGCAAGAGCGGCGTCCAGCGCTGGGCGCAGATCGACAAGGGAATCCACGAACCAACCCTTGCCGCCAAAGGCATCAGCGAGCTTCTCGTAACGCGCTCGAGGTGTATACACCCAGGGAGGCAACGGCTCGCGATCGAGCTCTGCCACTCCGCTGGCAATTCCGTTGTTGTTGATGATGATCACTGTGATCGGGAGGTTGAAACGACACGCCACCTCGGTCTCCATGCCGCTGAATCCGAACGCCGAATCGCCCTGGACGGCGACGACACGTCTCCCGGGTTCAGCGACAGCCGCCGCGATGGCCTGCGGAAGCCCGACACCCATCGTGCCGAAGGAGCCCGCATCCAGTCGTGAGCGCGGCTGACCGTTGCCCAGGACGGTGCGCGAGATGTCCATCGTATTGGCGCCTTCCGCGACGATCATCGCGTCGGCGGGAATGGCGTCACGGATCTCTCGCAGGACGCGGTAGTACCCGAGAGGCTCTGAGTCGTCGTCCATCATCAGGTCGACGGCCCCACGATTCTCGTCTGCCTTGGCTTCGAGCTCGGCCATCCAATCCGCCACCTCGGAGCCCATCAGGGTTGACTCCGGCGCTCCCGCGAGCTCTTGCTCGATCCGGGCGTTGAGCTGCCCCACGATTCTGCCTGCATCTCCGAGCAGAGCGGCACTGGCTGCCACGTTGGCTCCCATCTCCTCGGCTGCACAATCGATCTGAATGACCCGCAAGTCGTCGGCAAACCGTGGCGGGCGACCGAAGTGGAGAATCCAGTTCAGGCGAGCACCAATCAGCAGAATCACATCGGCGCGCCGCAGCGCGTGCGAGCGCGCCGGAGCCATCGACTGGGGATGGTCGTCGGGAACGACACCTTTGCCCATGGGAGTTGCCAGGAACGGCAAGCCGGTCCGCTCGACGAAAGACCTCACCTCGCCCTCCGCGCGCGCATAAGCAGCACCTTTGCCGACGATGACCAGCGGTCGCCGTGCCTCGCGTAGGAGGCACAGAGCATCGTCGATCGACTCGGGCGTCGCGAGACTCTTTGGCGCCTCGGGGCAACACGAGGGCAGCTCCACCTCCGCCGCGTCAATCTCGCCAACGAGAAGATCGTTGGGCACATCGAGATATACGGGACCCGGCCGGCCGTAGAGACTCGTGCGGATGGCCTGCTCGACGTAGTACGGAATTCTTGCTAGCGAGTCCGGCCGCGCCGCGTATTTGACGAACGGCCTGGCCGCCTCGACCTGGTTCATCTCCTGAAAGGCCCCCGCACCGTTCTGGAAAGAGTCGTTGGCGCCACCGATGAGAACCATTGGCCAGCAGTTGGCCTGAGCGTTTGCGAGTCCGGCCAGGGCATGCACGACTCCGGGCCCGGAGACTGCGAGACAGCAGCCGGGGCGCTTCGTCAGATAACCGACGGCACCAGCCGCGTAGCTGGCCGCCTGCTCGTTGCGAAAGCCGTAGAACCCCAGACCCTCTTTCTGTGCACTGCGGGCCACGTCGTAGACCGGGAAGCCAACGATCCCGAACATGTGCTCGACACCCTGGCTTGCCAGACTCCTCGCCAGGAGCCGTGAACCGGTGATCGTGTCCCGTCCCTCGCGCGTCTCTTCGGCCGAAGTGTCTCGACCTGGCTCGGTCATGGTCATGACTCGTCTCCTCGCAATCTCCATCTCGACGCTGCGGCCGCTCACGCCTCGAGAGCCGAGCGGGCAGCGGCTGCTCCTCGCCCCGAAGGCGCCACCGTGCAGGTGCTACCGGTACGTTCGAACGCTGAGTCACCAATCATAGGGCTGCTGCCACCTCGACGTGCAAACGCATTTGCCGCTCGACCCGTACAAAGCTGAAACAGCCAGAGGGGATCCGATGGACGTCAGCGTGCATGTCAGCGAGTCACATCTCGGGCGTATATCGAGAACGGCGACCGAGCAGGGTGACCAGCGTCGGAGCTCGGAAGCAGCTGGTGCACCCAGGACATGCACCGTCGCGCGCATCACCACAATCTTCCTCGTGTCCGCGGTCGCCTGGTTCGCCGCGACTCTGAGCGCAGCCCAAACCACCTTGCCTCCGCCTCCCCAGTTGGACGCGCGCTTCGACCGGACGATCGATCTGGACTTCCCGGAAGACACGTCTGCGAAGCAGGCGTACCGGGACATCGGTCGCCAGCTGGGCCTCAACATCGTCTTTGCCGCGGGACTTCGCGACAACACGGTGCGGGTCGAAGCAACATCTCAGAGACTTCAGCCTGCGCTCCAGCTGCTCCATACCCAGACCGGCTACTTCCACACGGTGCTCGACTCGACGTCTCTGCTGATTGCACCAGACACTCCCCAGAACCGACGCACCTTCGAGCCATTGGTCATCCAGACCTTCTACTTGCAGTACGCCGATCCCCCGGCGGTTGCCGCGTCGCTTCGTTCGATCGTCGAGGCTCGCAAGCTGAGTCTCGACGAAACCAGGAGGACGATCACGGTTCGTGACTCCGCTGCGCGCGTTCGTCTCATGGACAACATCATCGCGCGACTCGACCACCCCGAATCCGAGGTCCACGTCGACCTCTGGGTCATTGGCTCGTCGCGGGCAACGCTCTCTCGCGCAGCTGGAAGACACGGATCGCCCACCCCGTCGCAGCGACTACCCATCGCGACCCTTCGCGGACTGGTCGGCGAGAGAGACGCGCGCACTCTCGAGAGCTCCTCGGTGAGCCTCGTAGGACCCACAGTGGGCCATTGGAGCCTCAACCAGGCGCCTACAGACAGCGGCAGCGGGCCGATGATCGGAATCGAGATCGAGCTACGAGCCGAGGTACACGACAACTCGGGCGAGGTCACGCTGAAGGCCAAGGTCGACCGCAGCTGTCGGGTCGAAGACGACGGTCAGGTGCGAGCGCGAGAGGTCACCCTCTCGACGCGTCTCGCGGCAGGCGAGGGCCTCCTCATCAGCGGGCTCGGCACTGTGGGGTCGAAACGATCCGGCCTCAGTCACATGGTGTGCGCAAACGGAGCTCGCAGCGACGCAGAGCAGCTCAGCGTGGTGCTGATCCCGAAGATCGTGACGCCGACGACGCCAACGGACGACCAGCGCAAGCCGATGTGGGTCGGCGCGGTCGCCGACCCCATCTTCGGGGCCGGCAAGGGCGAGCGGGCCGCCCCACGCTAGTCGAGCCCCGCGCCTCGGTCGGTACTGTGACCGCTTTCTTCGGAGTTCTCCTCAATCGTGCTCCGCTCGATGTGCCTGCAGCGCCTGCCAGACGCGCTCGGGTTTTGCGGGCATGTCGAGGTGGGTGACGCCAAGAGGCGACAGCGCATCGACAATGGCGTTCATGACACACGGCGTGGCACCAATGGTCCCCAGCTCGCCAATTCCCTTCGCGCCCAGCGGATTGATCGGCGTCGGCGTGCAGGTGCTCTCGAGCTCGATATGCGGGAAGGCCGCCGCGCGCGGCATCGCATAGTCCATCAGACTGCCAGTCAGCAGCTGCCCCGATTCGTCGTAGATCACCTCTTCACACAGCGCCTGGCCGAGGCCCTGGATGACGCCGCCGAGGCGCTGACCGTCGGCGAGCAACGGGTTGATGACCTCGCCGAAGTCGTCGACCGCGAGGTAGCGTTGCAGGGTGACCCGGCCACTTTCGGCATCGACTTCGACCTGGCAGATGTGAGCACCAAACGGGAAGGTGGTCGCCGTCGGCTCGAAACGAGCCACCGCTTCCAGACCGGGCTCCTCACCCGGCACTGCGGTGTTCCAGAGATGAGCGCGCTCTGCGACCTCCCTGAAGGTCAGCTTGCGATCGGTCCCTGACACCGTGAACTCTCCGTCTTCGAACTCCACCTGATCTTCGGGAGCGTCGAGATGGAAGGCCGCGATTCGCTTGGCCTTGGCCGACACCTTGCCCAGAGCCATGTGCAGCGCAGCTCCGCCGACGGCAATTCCTCGACTCCCAAAGGTACCCACGCCGTGTTGCACGACGTCGGTGTCACCGTGAACGACGGTGACGTCGTCGATGCCGACACCAAAAGCGTCGGAAGCCATCTGCGCAAACGCCGTCTCCTGTCCCTGGCCGTGCGGCGAGACGCCAGTCAAGACAGTGACGTTGCCACTGGGCTCGACTCGCACCGTGGCGCTCTCCCAGGTCCCCATACGGCCAAGCGGTGAGGCTCCGGCGCTGGGTCCGATGCCGCACACTTCGGTAAAAGTGGCAAAACCGATCCCGACCAGGCGACCTGCTTGACGGCTGCGCTCCTGCTCAGCGAGAGCCGCTCGATAGTCGAACGCCTCGAGGGCTTTGTCGAGCGACAATTCGTAGTCACCCGAGTCGTAGACAGTGCCGGTGGCGGTGGTGTACGGAAAAGCGTCCTTCGAGATGAAGTTGCGGCGCCGCACCTCCGCCGGATCGAGCCCCAGTTCATCCGCGACGCGGTCCATCACCCGCTCGATGATGTAGGCCGCCTCCGGGCGCCCGGCACCCCGATAGGCATCCGTGGCCATGGTGTTCGTGTACACCGTCACCGTTTCCCATGACACCGCCTTGATGTCGTAGCAGCCGCAGATCATCGACGGCGTCGAGAGCGCGATGAAGGGGCCGTAGAACGAGCGATAGGCGCCGACATCGGAGATCGTCTTACCTCTCAGGGCCAGGACTCTTCCGTCCGATCGGTATGCGACAGAAACGTGTTCGACATGGCCACGACCATGGACGGTGTTGAGGAGGTTCTCGCTGCGCGTCTCGGACCACCTGATGGGTCGACGGAGTCGCCGGGACGCCCACGCGAGCACCAACTCCTCCGGATAGGTCGCGATCTTGCAGCCAAAGCCGCCGCCCACTTCGGGAGCAACGACGCGAACGCGTATCTCGGGAATCCGCAGACAGATCGCCACCTGCTGTTTGACGATGTGTGGGGCCTGGGTCGACGTCCAGAGGTTGAGCTTGCCCGCACCCTCTTCCCAGTGCGCGACGACTGCCCTCCCCTCCATCGAGAAGGGGGCGACGCGGTGGTTGATCAGCTTCATGTCGAGAGTGCCGTCCGCCTCGTCGAACAGGCGATCCGTTTCTTCTCCAGGCGCCGGCAAGGCAAAACAGACGTTGGTACCGAGCTCCTCGTAGACCTTGGGAGCCCCCTCCTCGAGCGCCTCCTCGAGATCGGCAACCGCGGGACGTGGTTCGATGTCGGCAAACACCTCGAGCGCGGCATCACGCGCGGCGTACGGAGTCTCTGCGATGACGACCGCAAGAGGTTGCCCCACGTAGCGCACCGAACCGTCGGCAAGCAACGGATGGTCTCGCTTGTTCATGACCTCCGGCGGAAGCTCGGCACCAACAGGCGTCGGGCCGACCTCGCCAGAGAGATCTGCGTAGGTCAGCACGTCGAGCACACCGTCGTGCTCGCGCGCCGCAGACGTGTCGATCGACTTCACGGTTCCGGCCGCGAAGTCCGAGCGTACGAACGCCGCAAACACCGTCCCGTGCAGCTTGATGTCATCGGTGTAGGTGCCCAATCCTCGAATCAGACGCGGGTCTTCGCGCCGCTTGATCGGCTCGCCAACTGCTCCCGGTCGAAACGCCATCAGCCTGCCTCCCCTCTCGTGATCGATGCCGCTTCCTGAACGGCTTCGACGATCTGCTGGTAGCCCGTGCAGCGACACAGGTTGCCTTCGAGCGCATGGCGAATCTCAGACTCACTCGGATTCGGATTGCGTTCGAGAAGATCTGATGCCGCCATGATCATCCCGGGCGTGCAGTAGCCGCACTGCAGGCCATGTTTTTCCCAGAAACCCATCTGCATCGGATGCAGCTCCTCGCGATTGGGCGCCAGCCCTTCGATCGTCGTGACGTCTTGACCGTCTGCCTGGACGGCCAGCACCGTACAGCTCTTGACCGCCTGCCCGTCGAGGTGAACCGTGCAGGCGCCACACAAAGTGCTCTCGCAACCGACGTGTGTCCCGGTGAGGCCGAGCTCCTCACGAAGGAAGTGCACCAGCAGCTGACGAGGCTCGACAGTACGCGAGTGCGTCTCACCATTGACCGTGATCGTGACCGTTGTCATGAATCGTCCTTTCTCGTCGTGCAATCGATCGTCGCGGAATATCTTCTCGTGCAGTGGATCATCGTGTAGTGGGTGATGGCACAGTGTGTGATGGCACGGTGCGTGATGGCACAGCAGGTGATGGCGACGTGGTCACCCCAGTTTGGAGATGACGCGGCCGATGACAGCCGGCACCTCGGCGTGCACATCTTGTGGGACTCGGAATGTCGTCATCCGCGACAGGACCGCGAGATCTTCCGGGACGACCTCGGTCCTACCCGCCAACAGCGCTCGCCCCTTCATCATCTTGACTGCCTTGACCAGGAAAGACCGGTCGGTGAGGAGCGAGTTCTCTTCGGTGCAGTCGTGCTCCAGGACGAGCGTTCGCAACACATCGACGAGACCACCACGCACCGCAGGCGGGACCTCGACCTCGGCGAGCAGGTCGAGCGCCAGGTCGAAAGCCTCCCGGTTCACGACAGGCGCGGGCTCGGGGTGCTCGAGCACCGCTCCTTCGGCAAACCGATCGACGAGCTCGCGGGCTTCCTCTGCACCCGACTGAATCAAGCCGTGAACTCGCAGTTGGAGCGCAAACCGATCGATGTTGGCTGGATCGAGTGGCTCGTTGTAGTACTCGTCATCCATCGGGTTCGACGTCGCGATGGCCGTCATCAGCGGAATCGTCTGTTCACCGAACTTGCGCTCGTTGAGGATCCGGAGGAGGACGTTGAGCGCCTCGCCTGGAGCACGAGAGATGTCGTCCAGAACGCAGATCTCGGCGGTCAGGATGCCCCCGGGCTCGATCCGCTGGTGGATGCGCTCGCCGCCGCCTTCCTCTGGTTCGAGCTCGCGCCGTTCGAGGACGGTATCGCCTACGAGCTCGGCAAGACGAGTATCGCGATGCAGCTGGTAGAAGAAGAAGCCGAGTCGCGATCCCAGCGACACCATCTCCGAAAGTCGCGTCTTGGCCGTCCCCGGTGGGCCCTCGACGTAGACGTGCTCGCGGCAGATCAGGGCCAGGAGCAACGCGTCCTTGACCTCGCGATGTCCTACGACGTGCTCGTCGAGGAGACCACGAAGCGCTGAGAAGGCGCGGCGAAGATCCTCGACCTTTGCCTGCAGATCGATGGCAACGGTCATCGTACGCTCCC
>JANQPS010000395.1 GCA_028285365.1 Thermoanaerobaculia bacterium
GAGGAGCCGAGGCGACTCCGGGTGCTCGAGTCGGAGCCGAGGTGACTCCGGGCGCCGAGGCCTGAGCCTCAGCGACCGCTTTCGACCTCGCGCATCCATCTCTCCGTGCGTAGCTCGTCGAGCAGTCTCCGTGGTCGACGCACGACGCCTGCCAGCTCACTGAGCTGGTCGAGTCGCTGACTCGCCAGGGATCTCGAGGAGCCGGCGGCGAACTTCTCGCTCAGATAACCGCGGTCAGGCCACGCACGGCGCAGGAAGCTGCGGGCTTCGTGGCTGAAGCCGATGTCATCGACCTCGACCAGCTCGTGGAAGAAGCAGGAACGAGGATCGAGGACTCGGCGCTTGAGGAAGCGTCCCAGTTCTTGCTGATCGGCCGCGGAGCCACCGTGGCCGACGCGATCGGATCCGTTCGGGCCGGTATCGTCGTGAGAGCTCCACCCGTCTGGCAGAGGTCCCAACAGGGTCTCCGCGCAGCCCAGCGAAGCGGCGACGATCGCCGTCAGTTCGGGCGAGATGATCATCTGGGGCCGTTCGATACCCTGACGACCGGCAGCAAGGACCAGCTCGCGAAGGTCGACCAGCTGCATGAGTGAGCCGTGACTGGCGTAGTAGCGATGCCGGTCCAGAAAAAACGAGACCGCAACGTTGAGGATCTCGTGAAGAGCACCAATCGTCGGGATGCGCGCCTTCTCGGTCTTGACGGTTCGCTGGTGATTCCAGAGCTCCGTCACCGGAAACGCGAGCGAGCTGCGGGGATGAATGATGTGGCGATGGAGCTCCACCTCGATCAGCGAGTCCGCGCTGACGAGACGCGGAGCATGTCGGTCCCCCGAGTCGCCCACCGAGGGGGAATGCCCGTCCAGTGTGGTGTAGCCGCGCTCGCGCAGGATGTCGACCGCTTCCTCGAGTTGCGCCTCGCGCACGAGCATGTCGACGTCGCTCATCGGGCGCTGCGCCCCGTCGCCGTAGAGGCGATGAGTCCACGCGCTTCCCTTGAGCAGGAGCGACTCGATGCCCGCGGTCTCGAAGCTCTCGACGAGGCCGAGCGCCTCGTCGAACAACATCGCAAATCGAACCCGGCGCTGCTCGTTGGCCTGGTCGATCTCTTCGAAAGCCTCGTCCGCCAGCTTCGCAGACGCGGCTTCGAACCACAGGTCGAGGTTTCGTGCCAGCAAGCCGTTCAGTCGGAACCAGCGGGCGAGGCGCAAGACCTGGTCCCAGTCTTCGACGCCTGCGGCGAGCGCGCCGATGCGCTCCCGCTTCAGGTCCTGGAGCTTGGAGCCTGGCTTGCCTCGAACGTAGCAGCACTCGAGCAGCAGCCCCACTTCGATCCGCCACTGTTGCGGAAGCAGGGCTCGACGGTCGAGTCGTGGCTGTGCCGCATCCATGGCGGAATCTGAGGCTCCCGAAATTCGAGCGCTCAGCGCAGTCCGCGATGCGCCTCGATGAGATCGGGGAGGAGCTCGAAGTTGGTTGCGACGCTGGAGATCGCTTCGCCGCGCTGCTCGACATCCGCCTCGCGAATGGGACCGATGGTTCGGGCGGCGTCTGCGAGATAGCCGATGCGCTCGGGTTTGACGCCCATGATGCGGGCACATGTCGCGTCGACCGATGGCAGCACGGTGCCCGCGACCACGACGCCGGCGTGTCTGGGCTCGCCGACGACGGGACCGTCACCCTCCATGCCCACGATGCCGTCGACGATGGCCAGCTGCGGTCTCAGTGTGGCGCTGATGTCGAGAATCGAGTTCTCGATACCCAGCAGGTGGAGCACGTTTTTGGGCCAGCCGTAGTAGGAGCTCGGCATGGTGCCGAACAGGTTCTTCATCGACAGGGTCACGCCGACCCAGTGATGCAGCTTGAGCTTCGGCATGGAGACGATCAGGTCCGCGCGTCGCAGGGTTTCCGGAAACACC
>JANQPS010000420.1 GCA_028285365.1 Thermoanaerobaculia bacterium
TGCGGCGAGCTCGATTGGGCACTCGAGCGAGACGCGCGACTGATCGTGATGCGACCCTCGCCGGTCGTGACCCGCGACGGCTGGTGCTCCCCGTGTGACGAGCGCTTCGATCCTTTCTGGTCGCGGGTGAACGAGGCCGGCATCACGGTCGTCGCCCACGTCGGTAGCACCGGCTACACCGCGAACGGCTACGGCGGCAACTCGGCGCTCGACGCACTCGGCGGCGGTCGCAAGCCGACGGTGGCGGGCCTGATTCCGGAGCGCGCGATCTACGACTATCTGCTGACGTTCGCGTACGACAAGATGTTCGAGCGCTTTCCGAATCTGCGCATCGCATCGGTCGAGAACGGCTCCGGCTTCCTCGCCGACCTCTTCGTCAAGCTGGAGCAGTCGAAGGATCGCATGCGCTGGTACTACGGGGAGGATCCGGCCGAGCTCTTTCGCCGAAACGTCTGGATCAATCCCTTCTGGGAAGACAAGATCACGGACGTCGTCGAGCACATGGGGGCCGATCGGGTCATCTACGGCTCCGACTGGCCCCACATGGAAGGCATGGAGCGACCGCGCGACATCCTGGAGGAGCTCGACGGCGTCTCACTCGCCGACCAGGCGAAGATCCTTTATGAGAACACGGCGGGGCTGAACGAGCGGCGACCCGTCTAGGGGAGTCAGCTGGTCTTGGCGAGGTACCCGGCCATCCACGCCTGGTTCTCCACCGAGATCGCTGCCTCGCAGTCTTCGACGAACTGGCTGACCTCGGCTGCGCTGGGCGTTCCGTTCCCGACGTCCGCCTGGAACCGATCGCGAAGCGTCTCCAAGCGTGTGGCGGTCACGAAGTACGTCGTGTAGAGGCGGTCGTAGCGACCTGCGGCGACGTGGGTGGCGATCGCGCCTCCGATCGTTGTGAGGACCGCGACCCACGCGCCCAACGCGGGCTCGTCGGAGCTCGACGCGTATGCGGCCATCAGGCCGGCCGACACGCTCAATGCACCTTGGAGCAAACGGCTATAGGTGATGCGCTTCGCGTTGGTCGACGACGCCTTGCGGTACCAGCAGATCTGCTGATTGACACGCTTCTTCAGGTATCCCGAGAGGCCGAACGGGCGAAGCGGCTTGTCGATCTCGGGCGTCGTTGCGGCCACGGAAGGCGGCAGGTCCACGTCGGCCGTCACTCTCTCGAACTCATCGAGCAGGTCTCGGGCTTCGCCATTTTCTCTGGCGAGGTGTCGGTAGAGGGCCGACTTGAGCCCCTCCGACGTCGAGCGTGCCGCCGTCCAGTCCCGGAGTCGTGACTGGGATACGAAGAGCGTTCCGATCACCGGGATTGCGGCGCCCATCCCCGCGGCCAGGAAGCCCAGGGCCTTCGCCGCAACGCCCTCGACGACTGCCGTCGTGGTGAGGGTCTGCGTCACCGCGATGCCCACCACGAAGCACAGCGCCACGGCACGTCCGACCTCGTACGCGGACTTCTCATTGTCCGCAGCTTGCGACCAGCGTGCCTGATGCTCCCATACGGTTCTGACGGAGGACTCGCTCATCCCAGGATCTCTTCGATCGGGGTGATGTCCTTGCTGAGCTGCTTCGCGAGTTCGCGTGCGCCTCTGAGAATCGTCGCGCGCTCCTCGAGAGAGGGCCCCTCCTTCATGATCTTCTTCGCATTCCTGACCCCGGCGCTGAGTTCGTCATCCAGCACGAGACATGCCGTGATGCCGGTGGCCAGTGTCCAGATCGTCGTTCGCTCGTCTTCGAGGAGCGCTCTCGCCCTTCGGTAGGTCTTCTTGGCGTCCTTGAGGCGGTCACCCTTGATCTGTGCCTGGCCCAACAGATCGGCCAGGTAGTAGGATTTCCTGTTGTGCTTGGAAGCTGCTGTGAGGTAGTCGATCGCAACCTCCCAGTCGCCGTCCTCGGAGGCAACCCTCGCTGCAAACGCCGCAGACTCCGCGTTCGTAGTGAAGATCTCCTCATCGAGCTCCTTCATCGTATCGATCAGCTTCGCCGCCATCATTCGATTCTTCGAATTGAGTTGTGCCTGTCCGAGCTTTCTCAGGAGCATGAGATCCCTGGGCGAGAGCCTCCTGGCCAGCTCGAACTGCTCGACGGCCCATTCATACCGTTTGTTGTCGAGGTAAATCTGGCCGAGGCGACTGTGGATGCGGAAGTCGATTGGCTCTCGATCGCGGTCGCCCTGTCGGCCGAATGCGACGTCGATCCATTGTTCGATTTGCCGCGCGTCAGAGACGCCCTTCGCCTCCTCGATGCGATACAGCCATTCGCTCACCATGTCCTCGGTCGCGCTGGCGGGAGACCGCAGTAGCGCCTCCTTGATCGAAGTCACGTACGTGTCCAGGGCGCCGTGAAGGAGGTGCATGGCGTCGGCGGTCTGGGGCTTCTCCATGATCTCGGCGTAGCCGCTG
>JANQPS010000426.1 GCA_028285365.1 Thermoanaerobaculia bacterium
GCCTGCGCGTAACCCATCGCGTACAAGCCGCTCGCCGTATCCGGCGCGTAGATGTGAGCTACTCCCCAGGAGTCCCGATAGAGCACCGTCTGACCTGCATCGTCGCCGCTCCCCGGGAGAGCGTCTCCGCCGTCCCCAGGGCCTCCTGCCGAGCATCCCAGGAGCACAGCGACCAGGACGGCACCGACGGCACACCACCGGAGTCGCCGCCGGCCAGGCCGCGCGCGAGCGAAGGATTCCAGTGATCCCTGCGTCCTGTGTGAAGCCATGTCCAGACGTCTCGTGATCTCGCAAGGCAACCGGTCGACCATCCGTCTTCTCCTCAGGCTAGGAGCGTGGGCGCTTCAGCAACATCAACTCGTAGGTTCTCATGCGCTCGAAGGTCTCTCGACACTCCGCCAGCACCTCGTCGTGCTGCAGCTCCAGATCGTCGACGATCGAGCGCACGATCTCGCTGACCGGGGTCTGACCGTCGACCCGACGCAGGAACGCCCGCACGACCGGCGTCAGCTCGAGGGCCAATCGCAGTGTCGGCCGGTCAGTCCGTTCGAGCTCCATCACGATCTCGTGCTGGGAATCCGCCAGCAGCGCAGAACGCGCCGTCTCGGCTCCCTTGGCTGGTCCGGCGTAGAAAGGAACCGCCCCGTCGTCGTCGAAGCTGGCGCTGCGATCCTTGCGCGACGCCCAGAAGACGTGCTTGTTCAGACAACACCAGTAGACCTCACACGCCGCCTCGCGCTCCATGCGCGGAAGGGCGGCAACTCGCTCGGCCATCTCCGTGTCGTCCTGGAAGGCGACCTCCGATCGGTAGAGGGGACGATACTCGGGACTGTGCTCCACGAGCACCAGGCCACTTTCTTCGAGCAGCTCGTAGAGCTCGGCAACCGTGTACGAACGGTCCTGAGAGTGCAGTAGCAAATCGAACAGACCCGAGTCGGTCTGCAGCTCGACGCCGAACGCCTGCATGTCGGGCCCCCGTTTGAGCCAGTGGCTCGGCGGGAGTCGCTCGAGGAGGCGACGCGCCACCGCAATCCGGTCCGTCGTGTGATCACTGGACGGAGCCACGATCCGGAGCAGCTCCTGCAGCGGGTAGATCGGAAAGCGCCCGTAGGTGCCGTAGAGCATGAGTCCGAGCAGTCCGCCGGGCGCCAGCACGCTGACCAGGGAGCGCAGCCCTTCCTCGGGGTCCTCGAGGTGATGAAGCACGCCGGTACAGTTCACGTAGTCGAAGAGCCCGATATCGAGCTTGTCGAGATCGAGCAGCGAGCCTTCGACCAGCTCAACCCTTCCCAGGAGCCCTCGTGCCACAAGCCTTGCAGCGACGACCTTCAAGGAGCTCCGCGACAGGTCCACCTGCACGATGCGCGACTCGCGGTCTTTGAGCTGCTCGGCCAGAAACACCGTCGAGTCACCCGTTCCACCGCCAGCCACGAGGACGTTGAACGGTTCCGGAAGCGGCTCACCGCCAAAACCGTAGTGGCTCAGCGAGTCGAGATCGTCGACCAGCGTGGGCAACAGCCGCACCCGCTCGTCCGCAGGGTTGCGCGGGGGATAGGGAAGCTCGGCGTACTGACTCTTGACGATCGAGGTGACCGAAGCCTCTCGACCGCCCAAGCGATGGCTCTCGCTCACGACGACGCCCCGTTGACGAGCACGCCGCACTCTCTTGGCCAACCTCGGACTCGCCGACCCGGCGGATGGGGCTGCAACCAGCAACCTACGACCACGGCAACCCCCTTTCTCACCTGATCCAGCGCGGCTGTCGCCTCAGGCGACTTTCGGCGGACGCTTGATCATCACGACTCTGGTGCCGCCGTCTTCGAACTGTACGTCGTCCATGAACGTGCGCATCAGCATGATGCCGCGGCCGCTGCTCTTGAGCAGGTTCTGAACGTCGGTCGGATCGGGCAGCGTCGACGGGTCGAACCCTGCCCCGTTGTCGGTGATGACGAACCTGACCTCCTGCTTGGACAGCGAGGCCTCGAGGTCGACGTGCCGGGCCGCAAACGGATCCTCCGAGCGACGCTGTTCAGCGAGGTCGAAGTAGGCCTTTCGGTCCTGGTTTCTCAGCGAGGAGTCGAGCTCCAGGTTGCCGTGCTCGGCCGCATTGACCAGGGCTTCTTCGAGAGCAATCCCGAGCTGCATGCGCACCGTCTCGTTCCAGTTGCCGTGGGCCGCGAGGATCTCCTGGAGAAAGCTGACCACCGAACCAAAGTGTGTGCGGTCGTTGGGCAGCCGAAACACGAGCTCTCCCGACTCGATCGCAGCATAGGCCTCGGTACGGCCACGCCGTGCGGCCGAGCTCTCGATGACGTTCTCGACCGCATCGACCAGATCTTGCGCCAGGAGACTCTTGGGTACGTAGCTGGCCGCACCCTCTCGCAGGGCACGGAAGGCCATCTCTTCACTTCCCTGAGCGGTCACGACGAGAACTGGAGCCAGATGCCCCCGCTTGCGCGATTCTGCGATCAGCTGCAAACCGTCCACGTCCGGCATCACCAGGTCGGTGATGACCAGGTCGAAGTCGGTCGACTCCATGGTGCTCAGGGCCTCCTGACCATCGGCCGCGTAGCTGAGCTGCAGGTCACCAGCTTCTTCGAGGAGGCCGCCAATGAGCTCGCGATCGACCTGGACGTCGTCGACGATCAGGACTCGAGGCATGACCACCGCCTCTCCACGCTGCCTCCCCACCTGTTCGAACAGCGGGTTTGCGGGGTTCTCAGCTCTTGAATCATCGAATTCATCACTGACTGCTCATCGTACTGGACGACGCCAGACGCAGCCTAGAAAAGGGCTCAGTCAAGCTCGGCCACCGGACTTTTCGAGTGGAGGTACGATCCTAACTCGGAAACGAAGCCGTCGACGAGTGGCTTGGCCTCGTTGAGGCTCAGTCGCAGGTCTTCGAGCGCCAGCTCCGAGCTCGTGGTCTCGAGTCTCTTGAAGACTTCGTTGAGCTGCAGAGCCCCGAAATAGCCGGTCGAGCTCTTGAGGGAGTGGGCACAACGTCGGACTTCGGCTCGCTCGCCGGCCGCAATGGCCTGCTCACACTGCGCGAACAGGAGAGGCACCTCCCGAGTCGCCGCAGTGACGATCTTCGTGAGCAGGGCGCGGCTTCCTCCGGCAACGGCCAGAGCCTCTTCCCAGTCGACGACATCGGCTCTCGAAGGCAGGCGAGAGATCGTGTCGCTCTCTACTAGTACCTTCTCGGTCTCGTCGACCAGCGGGCTCTCGAGCTCCCTCGTGGCCTCCGAGTGGGTACCCATGACGTGGTCGATTGCCCTGAGAAGTCGTCGACTGCGCAGCGGCTTGGTCACGAAACCGTTCATTCCCGCATCCAGGCAACGACGGCGGTCTTCACGAGACGCCTGCGCTGTCAGAGCGACGATCGGCAGGTCGCGACGTCGCGCATCAGGCAGAGAGCGAATTCGACGAGTCGTCTCGAGCCCGTCGATGCCCGGCAGGTCCACGTCCATCAAGATCAGGTCGTAGGGTGGCGACTCGACCGCCTCCAGCTCCTCGAGAGCCTGCAGCCCAGTCCCCACGCACCGCACTCGATGCCCGGCCAACTCCAACAGACCGATCGCCACCTGCCGGTTGATCTCCGTGTCTTCGACGAGCAGGACCTCGAGTCCCGTCAGGGGGCCACCGTCCTCCTCGACCGTCTCGCCCACACTCAGACCACTGGCCTCGAGCAGCGCCGAGCGCAGCTCGTCCGACGCGAGGGGTTTGAGGCGGTAGCAGATGGCGTGACGCTCGAGTGCTTCGAGAAGGCCGTCGGAGCGTACGGTCTCGATCAGCGCAATCGCCGACTCGTCCGGATGCGACGCGCGTCGAGCATCGAGCCAGCCGACCGTACAGTCGGACGCCTCCGTCAGATTGCAGATGAGGATCTGGTCATCCGGACCCTGAGCCGATTCGAGCTCTTCGGTGGTGCGCTCCGACCATTCGATCGACCATTCGTCCAGCCAGGCACCCACGGCCCACGCGGTCGCGATATCGGGCTCGACCAGGACGACTCGGCGGCCCTTCAACTCGTCGAGGTCGGCAGCACACTCGTCGTCCTCGACGAGAGGCATGAGCACGTCGAAGCTGATCTCCGAACCCACCGGATCGCGATCGGCGATGGTGATCTTTCCTCCCATCAGGGTCGCCAGCTGCGAACTGATCGAGAGTCCGAGACCCGCGCCGCGACGGCTCGAGGGAGTGTGCGTCACCTGCCAGAAACTGTCGAAGACACTTGCCCGCTGCTCGGCCGGGATTCCCGGCCCCGTGTCGCGCACGGCAAATCGAAGCTGGGTGCGCCACAGCTCGACGGGGTTTGCCGACACCTGTAGAACCACGTGGCCGGCGTCCGTGAACTTGACTGCGTTGCCGAGCAGGTTGACGAGGATCTGACGAAGCCGCACGACATCACCGTTGACCCGTCTCGGAACGTCCGAGTCCACGAGACCGGCGAGGCTGAGTCCCTTGCCGTGTGCCTCGACGGCCAGACTCCTGATGGCGTGGTGCACCACCTCGTGGAGATCGAACGGTTCTTCGATGATCTGCAGACGGCCCGCCTCCATGCGAGACAGGTCCAGGAGATCGTCGAGCAACCGGAGGAGGTGTTCCGAGGACCCGCGCACGATGTCGAGATAGCTGCGCACCCGCGCATCTTCAGCGCGCTTGTAGGCGAGCTCGGTCATTCCCAGGATGCCGTTCATCGGCGTCCGGATCTCGTGGCTCATCCGAGCCAGGAACAGACCTTTGGCTCGGTCAGCCGCCTCAGCGTCCTGTTTCGCTCCGACCAGCTCGGCCTGGAGTCGCTTCTGTCCCGTGACGTCGCGCGCGGTTGCGTACAGCAGACCGGTCTCCGGGTCGGGCGCCGAGTTCCAACGCAGGAACCGATAGCTGCCATTGGCGCAACGGTACCGGTTTTCGAACTTGATGGTCGGCTCGCCACGAGCGAGTTTCTTGACCTCGGCCTGAGTCGCTTCGAGATCGTCGGGGTGAACGAAGCTGTAGAACGGCTGCGACGTCAGCTGCTCCGGTGTCCAGCCGAGCACCCGTTCGAACGCCGGGTTCACACGCCGGAATCGCCCCTCGGTATCCGCGATACACAAGAGGTCGAGGGCGAGATCGAACAGCCTCTCGAAACTCAGCGCGTTGTCAGCCGGGTCCCCCTCCAGATCCCAGGGTTCTTTCATGTGGCGGCTCGCCGCACGAGGAGCATCGTGACGTCGTCACTTTGCCCGGCGCCACCGCTCCAGTTGCGCAGTCGATCGCTGACGCGTGCTGCAATGACGGGCAGGCTCTCGCGACGAGACTCTTGCGCGAGCTCCTGAAGCCTCTGGAGCCCAAACTCCTCGCCGTCTCGATCTTCGATCTCGATCACACCGTCGGTGTAGAGGAACAGAAAGTCGCCTTCGTCGAGTTGGCCCTCGAGCAGCTCGTAGCGTCCTTCGGCGAACATCCCGAGTGGGATCCCCGTCGACCCCAGTCGCTCGACTTCACCCGACGCGCGCACCAGGAGGGTCGGGTTGTGTCCGGCGTTGACGTACCCGAATCTGCCGGTTGCAGGGTCCACGTCGACCATGGCGGCGGTTGCATACCGTTCGGGAGGGGTGCGCTTCCAGATCCGGCGACACAGCCGCGTGCAGAGATCCGTGAGACTCAGTCCGTCCTCCGCGGGGCCTTCGAGCATCGCGTCGAGCGAGGCGACGAGCAGCGCGGCGGCCATCCCTTTTCCCGACGCGTCAGCTACGGCAAACAGGGCTTTTGAGTCGGGTCTCGGCACGAGACCGTAGTAGTCCCCGGAAACCGCGAGAGACGGCTCGTTGCTGGCGTAGACATCGTAGCCATCGACCGGGCTGAGCTCCGGGGGCAGCAACGACTCCTGGAGCCGACGCGCCAACTCTTCTTCCTCCTGCTTACGGGCTCGCTCTTCACCGAGACGCACGTTGTGCAGCTTGATGGCCGCAATCGAGGCGAGTGTCGCGAGGACGCCGAGGTCCGACTCGGCAAAGGCCTGTGGACGCCGGCTCCCGAGGACCAGCATTCCGAGAGTTGCGTCTTCGATGGCGATGGGAGCGGCCGCAATCGAGCGACTCTGGATGCCCACCATGCTGTCACCGGTGAGATGCGGATCCTCGTAGACGTCCGGCACAACGACCGCCAGGCGCTCGTCACAGACTCTCTTGAGCAGACTTCGGGAGAATGGCGACGGTTCGATGGCAGAGCTGCGACAACGGTTGGCCGCTCGAACGTAGCCCGACTGATCGGTCTGCAGGAAGATGTCTCCCACGTCGGCCTCGAACACCTCGAAGGCGTGCTCGAGAACCCGCGGGAGCAGTTGCTCCTTGGAGTTGAAGCGCGCCAACGCCTCGTAGATCTCGGTAACCCGCTGGAGACGCTCGACCAGATCTCGCAGGTCGTTCGAGTCGGTCGACATCATGCGGACGCCGGACTCGGTCTGTCTCAGCTCGTCGGCACGCCGGTAGATGGCTCCCCGCGCCGACGAGAGATCGCGATCGGTCGCGAGCTCAATGCGATGTCCGTGGACCTCGATCAGGTCACCTGGGTTGATCGGCGTGGGTCGATCGATGAGATCACCGTTGACCCGTGTGCCGTTGCGCGAGGTGTCTTCGACGACGATCCCCTCACCCTCTCGGTAGAGGCGAGCGTGCCGCCGAGAGAGGAACGGGTCGAGAATGACCACGTCACAGCGCGAGTCCCGCCCGACGACGAGCTCCCCTCTGAGCTCGTGGAACTGGTGGTCGCCGTCCGTCGTGCGCACTCGCAGCTCGAACGTCTGCTCTGTGAAGCCGCCCGTGTGGAACGATTCGGTGGACTCGCTCATGCTCGATCCCGGAATCACCGGATCATACGGTAATCGCTCGTCTCGAGTTGCGCGTCCGCCGGGTGTCGCGGGGCTCACGGATCGTCGGTCGATGTCGACTCGCGCTCCAGTCGCTCACTGCCGATGACCCCTTGCGCCCGCAGCGTGTCGAGTTCTTCTGGGGTGAACCCCAGCTCCTCGACCAAGACCTCGTCGTTGTGCCAGCCCAGTAGGGGTGCCGGCTCGACCTCGACGGAGCTCTTCGACATCCGCGCCGGCCAACCCAACACTTTCACGTCCTCTCGCCCGGCTCGCTGGAGTGACTTGACGAAGCCACGCTCGTTGAGGTGCGGATCGTCGAAGAGGTCTTTCGTATCAAAAACCGCACTCGCCGGTACTCCGGCGCTGGCGAGGGCGGTCATGGCCTCTTGTTTGGTTCTTCCGCGCGTCCACTCGGTGACGATCGCCTGGAGCTCGTCGCGGTTGTCGAGCCGCGCGCGCGAGCTGGCGAAACGCTCGTCCGAGACGAGCTCTGGGCGCCCGATGACGTCGCACAGAGTCGTCCACATGCGCGGCGCGAGCGCCATGATGTAGAGATAGTCGTTGGGCCCGAACGGTCGGCAAGGGTAGAGGTTCACGAGAGCGCCGATGCCGTTGCCCTGGCGCCTGGCCGCACGCGATCCGAATCGGCTCCCCAGGGCGATGGTGGTTCGCAGGTAGTACGTCACCGCCTCCTGCATGGAGAGCTCGATCACCTGGCCCTCGCCGGTTCGCAGAACGTGAACGTAGGCCGCGACGATCGCCAGAGCCATCTGCATGCCGGTGCCGCTGTCTCCGATCGTCGCACCAGGGCGAACCGGTGGTCCATCGGGGTCGCCGGTCACCGAGAGAGCACCGCCCGCCGCTTGCGCAACGGAGTCGAAGCACTTGTACTCGCTATAGGGACCACTCGCACCAAATCCCTTGATGCTCGCGTAGATCAACTTGGGATTACGCTCACGCAGGACGTCTGCGCCAAGTCCCAGCTTCTCGATGACACCCGGACCGAAGTTCTCGACGAAGACGTCGAACCGCTCTGCCATCTCGAGAAGCAGCTCGCGGCCCCGTGGCTGATCGAGAGCCAGCGTCACGCTCCGCTTGTTGCTGTTCCAGTTGAGGAAGTACTCGGAGTCTTCGAAACCGTATTCATCAAAAGCACCCCGCCCAGGATCTCCCGAGCCCGGGCGCTCGACCTTGACGACATCGGCCCCGAGCCAGGCGAGAGCTTGCGTGCACGACGTCCCGGCCTCGTACTGTGTGAGGTCGAGAATGCGCATCCCGTCGAGTGCGGTGGTCGAGGTCATGGTGGCCTCCTCCGTGTCTTTCCTCGCCTGGCAGCCGCAAGCTCACCCGACGAGTGCACCATCTATCCAGGCCCGCCACAAGCCTGCGTCGGCACGCTGGCGTCAGCTCGTCGACCTGCACCGTCGGAGTTTCGTCGGCGCAGCCAGCATGTATCGGGCGTCCGACGATTCTAGTGGTCCTCGCTGGCTCGGGGTGCTTGCACCGACCCAACCCACCTCCTACAGCCACCCTCGATGAGCGACGACTTCGTCTCCCGCCGACTCGCGGCGATCCGTACTTCCGTTGGCGCAGCCCCGAGCCGACTCGAATCGAGTCCTTCAGTCACGCTACCTTCGCCTTCGCACTCACGCTACTGGTGGTCTCGCTCGAGGTTTCGAAGAGCACGAACGCGAAGCCGCTGAGCGGGAGACGGCAGCTCCTTGACGAAACACTCGACTCATGAGTGATAGGAGCGCATCACCGGGGACGTAGGACCACGCGACAGACTGAGTAGCCGATCGGTACCATGGTCCCCAGAGGATCATGACGCCGGACTCAGTGGAGCCTGCAGTGGAGCTTCGCGGAGATTCGACAGAGGTTCAGAGAAGGTGAAGACATGCAGCTCAACGTCATGCGACTGAAGACACGTCCGACGCGGACCGCCTCGTGGCTCGCTCTGCTGACCTGTTGCGCCCTCTTGGGCGCCTGCGGAGGCGGCGATAAATCTCTCGAGATCGCGGTGACGTTCGAAGACGCCGACGGACTGGAGGAGGGTGACGAGGTCACCTTCCGAGGCCTCGAGATCGGCACCGTGACCAACGTCGGACTGGACGAGAACGGCCTCGTGCGCGCCGATCTCGAGATCAAGCCGGAGCATCGCAGCGCCATCGCCTACAACTCGATCATCGAGATCAGGCGCGCAGGAATGCTCGGCGGTCGCGAGCTCCTGGTCAGCGAAGGCGAAGGACCGCGCGCAGCGGTCAGGGACGGCGCCGTCCTCACCGGAAGTGAAGGCACACCGTCAGAGACCCTCGAGGCCATCAAGGGCGCCTCCGAGAAGGCGTTGGCGAGCCTGCAGAAACTCGGCAACGACATTCAGGATCGCTTCTCTGAGCTCAGCGACTCCCCAGAAGCGGCCGAGCTGCAGGAGGCATTGGACAGCTATCGGGAGAAACTCGGTGAGCTGGGCTCCGAAGGGGCGTCGCGGATCAGCGCCGAGGCCGACAGCATCCGAGAAAAGGCTGACGAGCTGGGACGAGCCCTCGAGGAGAAGGGACTGGAAGAGCGCGCACGCGAGCTCCGCCAAGAAGTCGAGTCCATTCTGGAGAGTGGTGGGCGGTGACCATGTGGCGCTGGATCGGGCCTGAAGGACGACGCGCATCTCCTGCGCGAGGTCTTCAAGCGTCTGTTGTCTGGCTCGCTGCAACTGCCGCAGTCGCACAGAGCGATGGGAAAGTCGATGGCAGAGCCGATGGGAGAGCCGACGGAAGAGCCTTCTTCGAGGAGATCGCGATCGCCCCCTCAACTGCTCTCATGTACGCCGGCGACAACGAAG
>JANQPS010000434.1 GCA_028285365.1 Thermoanaerobaculia bacterium
ACGACGGGGACGTGCGCCTGCTCGACTTCGGGATCGCCAAGCTTCTCGAGGACGACGTCTCCGGCGCCGCCGCGCAGGCGACCCAGACCCAGCACCGCATGTTGACTCCCGAGTACGCGAGTCCCGAGCAGTTCCTGGGAGAGCCGGTGACCACCGGAACGGACGTCTATAGTCTGGGGCTCCTGCTGAGTGAGCTGCTCGCGGGCTGGCAGCCGCAGCGCCAGTCGCTCGGCGGGCGAGCCCAGCTCCCGGCCTGGGTCGAGGCCGATGATCCCCCGCCGCCCAGCAGCTCACTCGGACCAGCCGCACTCTCCACCACTCGAGAGCAGGTCGAGCAGATCGCGCAGCGGCGCCACACCACGCCCAAGCGTCTTCGACGTGAGCTCGCCGGCGATCTCGACAACATCGTGACCCGGTGTCTCCGACGCTCACCCGACCAACGCTACTCCTCGGTCGACGAGCTCGTCGAAGATCTGAGGCGACACCAGCTCGGCCTGCCGGTTACGGCAACCGCCGGCTCGATGAACTATCGGGTAATGAAGTTTCTGCGGCGCCATCGCGTACCGGTCTCGATCGCCGCGGCGACTTTGTTGGCGCTCATCTCCTTTTCGCTCGCGACCCTCTTGCAGTCACGAGCCGTGGCTCGCGAGCGTGACGCCGCCCGCGAGGAGCGCGATCGCGCCAACGAGGTCACCGAGCTGCTGGTCGATCTCTTCCGCGCTGACCCCTACTCAGAGAACGCCCACAATCGCTCGGACCTCACCCTCCGTCAGTTCCTCGAGTCGAGCGACGATCGGCTCCGCGAACGCCTCGCCGACCAGCCTGAGCTCAGAGCGTCCCTCCTCAACCTCCTGGCACGCCTCGAAGGCAACGTGGGCAATCTCGAGCGGTCGCTGGAGCTCGCGCGAGAGTCACTCGCAACGCGCAGCGCACTGGGAGACGAGAAGAATCCCGAGATCGCGGACATCCTCAACGGACTCGGGACCACACTTCAGAGTCTGGGCCAGTACGAGGAAGCCGAAGAGGTCTTCCGTCGGGCGCTGGCGCTGCGCGTCGAGCTGTTCGGCGAGAAACACTCCTCCGTCGCCGAAAGCCTCAACAACCTGAT
This sequence comes from Thermoanaerobaculia bacterium, assembly GCA_028285365.1. Classification (GTDB taxonomy): domain Bacteria; phylum Acidobacteriota; class Thermoanaerobaculia; order Multivoradales; family Multivoraceae; genus JANQPS01. The sequence continues at coordinate 1,109 of JANQPS010000434.1, forward strand.
GGTCCTGCTGACCGCGTCCGGCGGGTCGCTGTCTGAGCGCGAGGAGCTCCTCCTCAGGAGCCTCGAAATCAAACGCGAGCTCCTGGGCGAAGACAATCTGGAGGTCGCTCAGGGCACCAACAACCTGGCAACGCTCCTGTGGGAGCGGGGAGGGCCGGGCGACCTGGAGCGCGCCGAGCGCCACCTCGAGGACGCGCTGGATATGCGCGTGCGCCTCCTTGGTGAGCTCCACCCCCTGGTCGCCAACACTCGAAACAACCTCGCCAATCTCGTCCACGATCGCGGGCGCCCGGAGGAGGCGCGACCGATGTTCGAGAGCGCCATCGACATCTGGAGCCGAACGCTGGGTGATGATCACACCCAGGTGGCAGTGGGGCTCTTCGGACTGAGTCAACTGCTCGTCGATCTCGGCGACTACGACGGTGCGGAGCTGGCCATGCGTCGCTCGCTGGCAATCGACCAGGCCAAGCGACCACGCGACCACCCGTACGTCATCGAGGGTCACCAGGGACTCGGACTCCTTCTGCTCGACGCCGATCGTCCAATCGAAGCCATCACCGAGCTCGAGCTCGCAGCCGACCTCGCAACGAGCCGGCACGGCCCGATGCACGAATTGCCTCTTCGGATCCGAAGTGATCTCTTGCGTGCTGTGCGAGCCAGCGGAGACGCTCAGCGAGCAGAAGAGCTCGCCGAGCAGCTCCTCCGGCAGATCGTCGACAGCCAAGAGATTTCCGAAGACACCCGCCAGGACCTCCGGGAGCGAATCGAGGATTCCCGAGTCGGCATGAGTTAGCGTCGACCAGATGGCTGAGAATCCAGCGAGATCCTCGTGGAGGCACCGGTTGTGAGTGAGACGGTGGGTGAGATCACGTCGTGGCTGAACAGGCTTCGCCAGGGCGATGATGACGCCCTCGAAGGTCTGATGCCGCTGATCTACGACGACCTGCGCCGCTTGGCCAGGCATCGACTTTCACAGGAGCGACCCGGGCACACCTTGTCACCCACTGCTCTCGTCAACGAGTCCTACCTCAACCTGATCCGGCAGCGCGAGCTCACACCGGAGAACCGCTCAGAGTTCTTCGCCGTGGCGTCCAACGTGATGCGCCGACTCCTCGTCGACCACGCCCGATCCCGCCGGGCAGCAAAGCGTGGTGGCGGGGTTGCCCCCATCCCGCTCGACGAGGTCGACGCATTGCTCGGCGATGACACCGCCGAAGAAATGCTGGCTCTCGACGACGCCCTCAGTCGACTCGCTGCGATCAATCCACGCGGCGCCGAGGTCATCAACCATCGTTTCTTCGGGGGGCTTTCGCTCGCCGAATCGGCTCGCCTCCTCGACGTCTCGAGCAAGACCATCCAACGTGAGTGGACGACATCGATCGCGTGGCTCCGCAAAGAGGTCGGCGGCACGCTGAGCCTGGAGCCTCGAGGGTCCAGCTAACCTGCCCACACTCTCCCGGAAACGCTTCTCCCAGCTCCTTCGAACTTTTCTGTCCACTTCGAGCGCGCGCCTTCGCCAAGAAGGAACGAGGACAGAAACGGGCCGACACCGGGTCGGCCAACACCAACCGCGACGGTCAAGTCGGCGCCGATGTGCTGGCGAACCGTGCAGGACGAGGAGGGGCAACCATGCTCAATCGCAAGTTCACCCGCGCGCTCGTAGGCGCCATCACACTCACACTCCTTCTGAGCGCAGCCGCTCAGGCACAAAACTGGGCCAAGGTCGGCCACGTCAACGCCGACGGCACGTACACGATCTACGAAGACCGCTTCCAGCCTGCGTTCCCCGACGGCACGCTCGTGGCAGAGATTGCGGTCACCGAGCTCGACGGCTTCGTGCGCGTGTCACGTTGGGCAGAGAACGGCTGTCGCGGCGAGAGCACCCTCGCCCAGGTCGGACCACAGGGTTCTCTAGTCGTCTCCACCGAGCTCAACTTGGATCGATTCCGCTGCGTCGACGACGGCTGCAAGGCGCGCTTCGGCGACCTGGCCTTCTGCGGCGACATCGACACGCTGGGCGTCAAGTGCAAGTGCATCCAGCTCGACCCGGAAGCGACGAGCGTCGTGGCGAGCGGCAACTACTGCAAGCGCTCGATCAGCTCGACGAGCGTCTGGGATCTGCTCGACTGGATCCTGGCTCCCTGGGTCCGCTAGTCGAAGAGGCGGAAAGGAGCGGACACGAGGCGAGCCGGTCATGCGACCGGCTCGTTCTCGTCTGCCTGCCAGACTCGGTTGGGGTGGCAAGCGCCAGAGCGAGGCCCACCGTCTCAGCGAGAGCGCACGAAGTCGTAGTCGACCGTACCTTTGAGGTTGGAGAGCTCGTATTCGAGCATCTGCCGCGTGTCCTTGACGCCGGCTTGCTTGCCATAGCGCTCGATGACCTGCACCAGCAGCGACTGGAGCGCTTCGGCCTCCGACCAACCGTTCTCGACCGCTCGCTCAACGGTCTTCTCGACGCCCTCTTTGGCGATCTCGTAGTGGTGCACGCTCATGACTCTCTACCTGTCACTCTCCATCTGTCACTCTCTATCTGGCTCTTCAGATGCCTGTCAGTCAGTCTTACGCCACAGGCGCAGACTTCCTGTAGGCGTCGATTGTGCCAGCAGCACGGACATCGAGAATAGTGGCTTTCCCCAGTGGGTTCGAGAAGTCCTACTGGTGCCTCTTCACTCGGCGTGCCACCTGCGCACAGCCCTCCTTCAGGATCTCCACGTCGGCCTCCGTGTGAGCGTGGGCGAGCGCCGAATGACCGTGCACCAGATGCACTCCTTCGAGGAGAAGACCTCCGCTCAGCACGTTGCGACTCAATTCGACGTCGCAGTGCGCGGGGTCGGCCAACACCTCGGGGTCGTCGAGCGCGGCGCCCGGGTCGTGCGGAAAGTGGACAAACAGGAGAGAGCTCTCGTGGAGGACGCCTCCCGACCCTGTGCAAACCGCGTGGATCCCCTCGTCGGCGAAGGCACTCTCCACGGCAGCCCTGGCGACCCGGCCGATTTCGGCCAACCTTGGATACACCTCGTGTTCGTGCTCGACGAGATGACTCATCATGGTCCTGGCGGCGAGCAGAGTCGCGGGGTGAGCTGAATAGGTGCCGCCGAAGAAGCTCACCCTCGTGCCTCGTGCTCTGCCTGCCAGCTCGAGAATGTCCGCGCGTCCACCGACAGCCGCCAACGGCATCCCGCCCCCGATCACCTTGCCGAAGATCGTGAGATCTGGCTCGACTCCGTAGAGAGACCCGGCATCTCCCGCACGGAATCGGAAACCCGTCACGACTTCGTCGAAGATGAGGAGGGATCCGTAGTGCCTGGTCAGTCGGCGGGCCTCCTCGAGATACTCGCGACTCGCTGGAACAAACCCTCCCGCTCCGACGAGTGGCTCTACGACAAAACACGCAATGTCATCTCCATGACGCTCGAAGTCGTCACGCAGCCGCTGAGGATCGTTGAAACGTGTGACCACGACCCGATCGGTGACCGAAGACGGCAACCCTTCGCTGTCGACGCCACCAAAGCCGACCCCGCCCTCGGAACGAAACCCCACACCTTTGAGAGACCAAGGCTGCGCGCCATGCCATCCACCGCCTACTTTGAGTACCGTGTCGCGGCCGGTATGAGCACTCGAGAGCATGATGGCGTACAGGTTGGCGAGGGTACCGCTCGTCGTGAACCGGACGCGCTCGGCCTGTGTGCGCCGGCACAGCAGCTCGGCGACTTCGATCTGAAGGGCGTCGGCAAATCCGGTCTGCAGTCCGAAGCCGTCAGCCAACGCCTCCGAAAGCGCCTTCGTGACGACCTGGGGGTTGTGACCCAGGACGTTGGCCATGTGGCCTTGCCAGAGGTCGACGAGATCGTGACCGTCTTCGTCGCGGACCCTGCCGCCGGAGGCTGCGACGATCCGGGGTGGGAAGGGGTGCAGGAGACGAACGTTGTGGCTCCCACCGTCGATCAGTGACGCCGTACCTCTCTCGTGCAGGGCGCGGGACTTCGGGAAACGATTCGCCAGTTCTTCAGCGATCTCCGCCAGAACGCTCTCGTATCCGATTGCCGTGGTGCTCATTGGTCCCTCCTGACGGTTCTGGTCCTCTGGATCGCTACCCGATCGACTACGACCCGTCGTCGACAGGTCCTTCGAGAAGCTGGGCGAAGAACGCGCTCATCTCACTGTTGCCACCGAGTTCGAGGTAGGCCAGCGCAAAGTCGGCTCGCGTGAGAACGTCATTGTCTTCGAGGAAAGACCGAATGGCGGGCGTCGTCACACCGTGCTCCCGGAGATCCTGGGCCCCTTGGATGAAGGCCTCTCGGTCCCAGTTGTTGGGGACGTCATTGCGATCCGGGTTCCAGACGGCTCCATCCGCAGCCGCCATGATCTGCTCGTCCGACACCGGGGTGGGAATGGCGATGGCGTGATTGAACGCCGCCGTGAACAGGACACCACGCACGTAGGAGACCTTGCGTGCCGACTCCGGGCCGTGACCGTATCCGCGGTCGGGCACGATGTCGTAAGTCAGCCACTGCTCCACGAAGTTTCGGAGCATCGTGATGTCGGGAGGTATGTCAGGGAGCGGCCAGTGATTGGTCGCATAGACGAGCGCCGTGTCGTAGTTGGGCCAGGCGATGCTCCAGTTGTGCCAACCGAACATGTGAGCGCCGCCGTGTTGAATGTTGTAGGCAGGCTCGCCGACCTTGTCGAGCATCCAGGCCAGTCCCATCTGCATCCCAGCCATGCCTTCGGCCTGAGGGGTCAGGGCCTCAGCCACCGTGTCCGCCTCGAGGATGCGGGCGCCGTCGTACTCGCCGTCGTTGAGGATCGCCAGGTAGAAGCGCAGGAAGTCCGACGGGGTCGACTCGAAGCCGCCCGCCGGGAACTCACCAAAGTAGACCTCCGGTGTCGGAATGAACACGCCTCCCATCGTCATGTAGCCGGTCGACTTACGCTCCCAGATCTCGGGACGAATGGTCTCCTGGTCCTGGATCGGCGGATACTGGGAGTACTTCATTCCGAGGGGACGCATGAACTTCTGTTCGACGTAGTCCGAGTAGGAGAGCCCCTCCGGGTTGTTCTGTTCCACGATCAACCCGAGCGTGCCCATGCCGAGGTTGGAGTACATGAACTGCTCGCCAGGCTTCGCGAACCAGCGCGGCAGCGTGTCTGTGCCCGACATCGGGGTCATGTCGCGCTGGTACTCGGCTTCGATCTCCTCGCGCAGCGATCGCGGCTTGCGAAACAGGCTCAACGCGGCGTCGCTCATGAGCCCTGGACGGTGGATCAGCAGGTCGCGCACCGTGATCGGTCGTCCGCCCATCGGATTGACGACCTCGAAGGGCAGATACTCGTTGATGGGACTGTCGAGCTCGATGACCCCGTCTTCGACCAGCTTCATGACGGCCATGCCCGTGTACAGCTTGCCCATGGAGCCCGAATTGAAGACCGTCTCGGGTGTCATGGGTTCGTTGGCTGCGACGTCGGCATGGCCAAAACCGGCTTCCCAGACGATCTCGCCGCGCCGCGCCAGCGCAATGTTGAGACCCGGTGTCCCGAAGGCCCGCATCACGTTGGGGATGTAGGCGCGCAGGGCATCGATCAGCCGCAGGTCGCTTTCGACGCTCGTCTGGACCACCTCGGAGATCGGAATGTCACGACCTGCCTCGGCGATCTCGTCCGGCGCGCGAGTCGAGCAGGCAACAACGAGACAGAAGGCGAGGCAAACGAGAAGGACGGCGGCAAAAGGTCGAGGCTGTGGCATTCGTGTCCCGTGCTGGAGGAGCGGTCAGCGCAGCCTGACCGGAAGTTTGATGTGTGTCGGGTGTCGATTCGACCGATAGATCCGTTGGGTGGCCTTTTGGAAGTCTCGTTCCTGGGCCTCGAAGATGTTGGGCACCCACGTCTGTGGATTGCGGTCAATGATCGGGAACCAGCTGCTCTGGATCTGCACCATGATGCGGTGCCCGGCGCGAAAGCGATGGTTACATGATCGCAGGTCGATCTCGTAGGGAACGACCTCGTTAGCCGGGATGGGCTCAGGCCGTTCGAAGCTGTTGCGAAACCGTCCGCGGAAGACTTCGGCGCGAACGATCATCTGGTAGCCGCTAGTCTCCCAGCTGCTGAAGTCCTCTGGGTGAACGTCCATCAGCTTGACGACCCAGTCGGCATCAGCTCCCGTTGTCGTCGCAAAGAGACTCGCGATCGGCGAGCCCGTGATCGTGAGGTCCTCCCCGAGGGGTTCACTGATCCAGGAGATCACGTCGGGCCTGTTGCTGGCGAAGCGCTGGTCTTCGAGCATCCAGGCCGGCCATCCCCACGGATACATGAACGGTCGGGCACGATACGGGACCGGATTGGCAGGGTCCGACACGTAGCTGTCGTACGCGTCGGAGCTCTCGGTCGTGGGCGCCTCGAACGACAGTCGCCCGTCTTCTCGAAGGTAGATCTTGCGCTCCTCGATGCCGTCGTTCGGCGGCCACTCGTCGAAGGTCTCCCAAATGTTGGAGCCCATCTGGAAGGCGGTCACCTCAGGGAGGTCGAGCTCACCTTTCCCCTTGAGCCAGTACGTAAACCACGGCACGTGATAACGCTCGCGAAAGTACCGAGCGGTGTCGCTACCCAGGTCCACTCCCTTCAGCTCACGGCCGGTGTCGTCGAACGTCCATCCGCCGTGACGCCAGGGTCCGATGATCATGTAGTTGCGGTTGTCGTGATCCTTGCGCTCCAGCTTGCGATAGGCCTCGATCGGCCCGGCGAAGTCCTCCATGTCCCACCAACCGATGACGTGCAGAGCCGGCACCGTGACCTCGTCGAGGTGTGGCATGACGCCACACATTCCATAGCGCCACATGTCGTCCAGATTGGGATGGTCCTTGAAAGCGTTCCAGACGTAGGACTCTCCCTTGAAGATCTGTTGGTCGACGTTGGCGAGCGGGCCCATGTCGAGCAGGAGCTGGTACTCGTCCCTCTGACCGAGACTCAGCAGTCCCTGACCAAGATCGAAAGCCATCGCCGCACTGAGGCTGTAGCTGAGTCGGAACGCGCCGTTGTGGTGGAAGTCGTCCATCACGAACATGTCTGCGCAGGACGCCCCGGGTGAGACGGCCTTGAGCGCGGGGTGCGGATTGATCATGGCGCGCAGCGAGAGGAAGCCTCCGTACGAGATGCCGAGCGTCCCAACGTTGCCGTTGTTGCCCGGAACACTTTTGACGAGCCAGTCAATGGTGTCGTAGAAGTCGGTCGACTCGTCTATTCCGTTCGGGTCGTTGGGATCGGCCTGCGGCCGCAGCGTGACGTGCTCGCCCTCCGAGCGGTAGCGACCTCGAATGTCCTGGAGCGCAAAGATGAAGCCTTCTTCGAAGAACTCGGAGTAGAGCGCGAGGCGCTCGCTGTACTCCAGATCGCCGGCGTTGACGTTGTATGGAGTGCGTTCGAGGATGATCGGCAGCGGACCGTCTTTGCCTTTCGGAACATAGACCTCGGTATACAGCCGCACCCCGTCCCGCATGGCAACCATGACTTCCATTTTGGGCTCGAAGATCTCGCTGAGGTCCGGAACCGGCCTCAGATAGAAACTGACCGGAGGCGGTGGTCCTGCCAGCGCGGCGGCTGCCACGAGGACGAGAACCGAAGTGAGGCCCAGACGCCGGCTTGCCCAGGTGCTCGATCGACTGAATCTCATGGATCGCGCTCCGGAAAAATGACGACGTCGTTGCGCTTGGGCATTTCACCGAAGCGCATCTCGGATCGGTCCAGTTCGCAGGCGAGTTCCACGACGTCCTCGTCGGGCTCGCAGGTGCCGATCCATTCGAAGTGGTGATGGACGTAGGCGAGCCCCTCGGTCCTGAGAACGTGATCGCTCCGGTCGCCGACGTGAAAGTGCAAATGAGGTCCGGTCGAGTTCCCCGAGTTACCGACGAGCCCCAGCACCTGACCCCGCCTGACCCGGTCGCCGACCTTCACGCGAATGCTGCCGCGTTTGATGTGGGCGTAGCTTGCGTAGCGTCCGTCTCCGATGTCCTGAATCAGGGTGTTGCCGCCCGCATTGTCGAGCGAGATCTGGACCTGGTCGGTCACCTGCCCCACGACCGGGTTGTCGATCATGCCGCCCGCTACCGCCGTGATCACTCCATCGGCAACCGCGATGATCTCCTGGTCCCAGGCGTAGTAGCTCTCGTTCGCGGGCTCGTCACCCTCGAAGAGCTCACCGAGCCTGCCGGCCGGCATGATGTAGTCAATTGCGTAGCGCTGCGCGAAGTCCGGTCGACCGTCTTGGGGTAGTGGCGTGCGTCGATGTCCGGAGGTGTTCGAGAGACCGTTGGCGACGAGCCAGGGCCCACCGCGAAGTGGCGCCCCGATGGCCACCGTCTCGGATTGCGGCTGGACCTCGACCACCATTTCCAACACGCCAGGTGGCGCTCCCACTTGTGCCCCGGTCCGCTGGAAGGTGACCTCGTGGACGAGTGACGTCGGCAGTGGCGCGGACGTCGGCGACGAGGTCATGAAGAAGACGACGACCGAGCCTCCCGGCTCCAGGAGGTTCAAGGTCTCGGGGTCAGGTTCTCGCACCCCTGGCTTGATCATGTTTGCTATGAGATCGTCACCAGCGTAGCTAGCCAGTACCACCCCCTCGTCGCCACCCGCTCGGACCTCGATGCTCTCGAGTCGCTGGGCGACCGGAAAGTAGCTCGTGAACTGGATCTCGTAGACGTAGTGGAACTCTCCGTCCGAGCGCACCGGCGCGGGCGAGACCGGCAGCCAGCCCACCACGTAGTGTGGTCCTCTCTGGGCTGCGCGGACGTCGTGAACCTCGACACCCAGCATCGCCGCGCACCCAAGTGAGACGATCGCAAGCATTCGCATGACGATCCCTCCTAGCGCGGGTCCGGCGAGGCCGCCGTTGGCGGAAAGAGCTGTTCGTCAGTCTCCTCGACACGTACGCAAATGGCGCCCACTGGACAGCTGCCGGCTGCCTCGAGGACGAGCCCTTCCGGATCACCCTGCGGGTCGACGACCACCGACTGGCGATCGTCGTTGTGCGCAAAGGTCGACGTTGCCGTCTCCAGACACATCGCGTTGCCGACACAGAGTCCGTGATCCACGACAATTCTCAGGCGCCGACTCACGAGCGGCCTCCCGGCTCCCATGAGACCTGCAGGCTCTTGAGCGACCGGAACTGCAGGCTCGGTTGATACTCCAGCTCGTCGGTCGCGAGCTCGAAACGGTCGAACTT
>JANQPS010000440.1 GCA_028285365.1 Thermoanaerobaculia bacterium
TGATCGTCAGAGCGGAGAAACACGGTGGCAAACTCCGCTGTGGCCGAGAGATGACGCTCCTGCACACCGACTCGATAGGCGTGGAGATCCCGCGGCGACGAGATCGATCCAGGGCCAAGAAGATGTCGGTACTCAAGAACACGACGGGCTTCTCGACCCGCCGCAGGGACATCGGCCCAGGAAGATCGCGGATCACTGATGGCAGCGACGAAGCTCGTGTGGAAGTCGTGGCGAAGTTCGGCCTGAATCCGAGAGAGTGTTCGTTGCACGGTGTCCGGGCGCCCTGCACCTGCCCCGTAATGCAGACACAGCACGGAGATGGTATGCGTTCCTGACCAGTAACCGACTGCAAGGCGACTCTGGTCGCTCAACGCCGCAACGAGGAGCCGTTCAATCGTTCCGTGCCAGATCGCGACTCCGGACATCGCTGTCTCTGCTGCAACCGGCATCGTGGTATTGAGTTCCACGATCGTGACAATAAAGGAATGGACCTCGGGATCGAGTCCGGCCTCCTCCGCGATCGCAACGACCTGTTCTTCCGCCGGCTCATCCGGACGCAGGAGCAGGTCCTCAACCAGAACTCGCCTCCTGAGTCTCATCTGTTCCGCCTCAAGACTACGCGTTGCTGCGAGCTGCTGAAGGACGCCCTGCACGAGACGCTCGAGAGTCTCACCCTCATCGAGCGATCCCGTCGTATCAGAGTGGGACTCGGGGAAGCGAAGATCGTCTGCAACGGATCTTCGAATCATCGACGTGATCTGAGAGACGGCGAGGTGCTGTCGATGGACGATGCGCGAGAAGAGAACGATACCGGCGAGAGCCCAGATCGACATGACGACTGCATAGACACCCCAGATTGTTGTTGCGCCGGAGACAAACCTGAGGAGTCCGGCCGACGCAAACGAGACGGCAAAACGCCAGCCTGTCAGCTCGGACGTTGCCGCATACACTCCAGGCGTCCTGTCGTCGTTCAACTCGCCAAACACCGCGACCTCACTACCCATGCGATCCACCACCCGAATCGCGCTTGCGCCGGTGGGCAACTGAGATCGAAGAAGTGCGGAGAGCGCTGAGAGATCGAAGTTCAGAACGATAATGCCCTCGCCCCCGTACACCCTGGGGTTCGGATAGCCCTGGACCGAGGGCACTGTCCACGTAGGGCCGCCCTCACGATAGAGGGGTCCAAGCAGTCGCTGACGTTCCCACTGGGGAGCAATAACGCGAGCGGCAAGCATCTGCTCAACGAATTCGATATCCGGGAAGGTCTCAAGCGTGAACGAATACTCGTCGTGGATCACGCTTCCATCCGAGAGTCGAACGAGGTACATCGAATGCACGAGATCGTCTCCTGCGACAAACGACCTCAACGAATCATGCGCTTCCCACGCCCGCCACGGATCGTCTGTTCGATCCGCGTAGAACTGCCGAAGGCTGTCAGATGTGTCGACCAACTGCTGAAAGGCAATGACGGTGGCGCTGAGTCTGAGATCGGCAGCGTCTGCGATTCGGCTTACCACAAGCTGGTTGGCCTGACGAACTGAGCGAGACGAGGCGAGGCCAAGCGCAAGAAACCCGGCGACAAGCGCTACCAGAAGCAGAGAGAAGATCACGACGGAAAGCCGCGCACGCGATGCGGAGTTCTCCCGGGTTCGATTCCTCATCACCCGTCGTCGCTCCCTACCATGAACTCCGGAGGGGGTCCGTCCGAGTCCGACGCGCCCGATGGAGCGCGAACCGCTTCAGAGACCGGGAGGTCGAAGTCGAGGCGAACGACCGCTGCCTGGTTGTTCAGCACCTCGGCCGGCAGATCCACGAGTCGGACGGCCGGCGTGGGCTCCTTTCCGGGGCCGTA
>JANQPS010000441.1 GCA_028285365.1 Thermoanaerobaculia bacterium
CCCTGCGCGCCACACCGACTTCGTCTTTGCAGTGCTCGCTGAAGAAGCCGGTTTTGTCGGTGTCTTGGGGGTGCTCGGGCTGTACCTCGTCTTCCTCTCAGGGGGGCTTCGGATCGCGACCCGGGCCCGAGACCGGTCCGGGATCCTGCTGGCCGTAGGCCTCCTGTCGGCCCTGTCGGTTCACGTCTTGTACAACACCGCGATGGTCATAGGTTTTGTGCCCGTGACGGGCATTCCCATACCGTTTCTCAGCTACGGGGGCTCGTTCACCTTGTTCTGCTTCTTTACGACAGGCATTCTCCTGGGGGTCGATCTCAGGCGCTACGTCAATCGAACTGGTTGATCAAAAGGTTGAGCAAGACTGTCTGCGACCCAAGAAGGACCGCGAGCCCCTTGGGCGAGGCGGGCTCGTGAGTTAGCGTTGCTCGCTGGCCCTCGCGGGCAGCTGGGCCCGCCGCCAGGCGCCTGACGCGGCCGACGCCTCTTGCCGCGGTGTCCCGAACATCTCTAGAACCGACGAAGAATCGAGGATTCAGCCCGTGAGCAAGAAGATGCTCATCGAAATCGATCCCCACCAGCAGCGGATCGCGGTGCTCGAGGCGGATCGGCTCACCGAGGTCTTCATCGAGCGCCGCAAGGACAGCGGCATGGTGGGCACGATCTTCAAGGGTCGCGTCAACCGTGTGCTGCCCGGCATGCAGGCAGCGTTTGTCGATATCGGCCTGGATCGAGATGCGTTCCTCTACGTCAGTGACGTCGTCGACCTGGAGTCCGACGAGGGCGAAGAGCACGACGAGACGGCGCTATTAGGGGTGCCGGACGAGACCGAGACCCGCGCCATCGAGGAACTCCTCAACCCGGGTCAAGAGATTCTCGTTCAGGTGACCAAAGACGCTCTGGGCAACAAGGGTGCTCGGGTCACGACGAACATCACCCTGCCATCGAGGTCTCTGGTGTTGCTGCCGACAGTTCACCATGTCGGCATTTCGAGGCGCATCGAAGACGAAGTCGAGCGCGAGCGCCTGAGAGAGTTGGTGGAAAGCGTGGTGCAGCCGCCCCACGGCTTGATCGTGAGAACGGCTGGCGAAGGTCGGGCGCTCGAGGAGCTCGAGTCCGACTACCGTTACCTGCGAGCGCTGTGGGACGAGATTCAGAGGACTGCGGCGAAGGTCACGTCGCCGACCTTGATTCACCGTGACCTCGATCTCGCCTTGCGCACGGTACGCGACCTCTTCAACGACGAGTACACATCCTTGTGGGTCGACTCCGAAGATGCCTATGCACGGATCGTGGAGTTCCTCGGCAAGGTGCAGCCTGGCCTCATTGGGCGAGTTCGGCTCGATCGCAAGGAGGCAGCTCTCTTCGAGCGCTTCAACCTGGAACGCGAAATCGAAGCAGCGCTGTCGAGCAAGGTGTGGCTCAAGTCCGGTGGCTACCTGGTCATCAATCAGACGGAGGCGCTGGTTGCCATCGACGTCAACACCGGTCGCTACGTGGGTAGCAGCAGTCTCGAAGAGACCGTCCTCAAGACCAATCTGGAAGCCGTTCGCGAGATCGTCCGACAAATTCGCCTTCGAGACCTCAGCGGGATCCTGATCATCGATCTCATCGACATGGTCGAAGAGGTCCATCGGGAGGAGGTCTACGAGGCTCTGGCCGAGGAGTTCAAGAAAGACCGCGCCAAGAGCAAGATCTTGAAGATCTCCGAGTTCGGCGTCGTCGAGGTCACCCGCAAGCGGAGCCGGACAAACATCGAGCGTGTTCTCACGAGGCGGTGCCCGTACTGCAAGGGCAGCGGCCGGATCAAGACCATCTCGTCGGTGTGCCTCGAAGTGAGAGGAGAGGTTCTGCGACTCCTGCGAACTGGTCGACGCACAGGGGATCTGATGTTGCGTGCCCACCCTGACATTGCCAGCGCCCTTCAGCGAGAAGAGCGCGCCGTCCTCGACGAGATCGAGTCCGCGGTCGGCGGCCAGCTGCTGATCCAGGGCGATCCTCTGCTCCACCAAGAACGATTCGACCTCACTGAGGTCTGAGGCGGAAACAAGCACGTGGCGCTGGCGGAGCACAGTGAGGAGGCGGCCGGCGTGATGCCCGGCGACGGCCCGATCGCCATCTCGACAGACCAGTGGCGCGGTGAGATCTGTGCCGAGCATCTCCCGGAAGATCTCGAGACTGCGTTGGCGCAGCTCGACCCCGGCGCGGCGGCTTCTACGATCCACTGGGGCCGCAACTATCTCTATCGGTGTCGCTGGCCAACCCCGAGTGGGTCGCTCGACGTCGTGGTCAAGCAATTTCGTCACGGTTCCTGGCGTGCGCGCCTGAGCCGTCGTCGTAAGGGCTCGAAGGCTCGGCGCAGCTTTCGAGCAGCGCTGACACTCAAGTCCCTGGGCCTGGGAACGGCAGAGCCGGTGCTGTATCTGGAGTCTCACGATCTCGAAGGACCAGCGCTGTTCGTGAGTCGTCACCTCGAGGACCATCTCGAAGCCCGGTACCTGGTGCGGGCCGTGGGGAGTGGGAGTGCCGAGCGAGACTTCCCGCAGGTAGACGCCAACCGGTTTTTCGAGTGTCTCGGCGATCTGGTCCGTCAGCTTCACAGGGCAGGTGTTTGGCACCGCGATCTCACGAGCGGGAACGTG
>JANQPS010000442.1 GCA_028285365.1 Thermoanaerobaculia bacterium
TGATCGTCACGACGTCCTACTGCTTCTTGGCGCCCACGTCGAACTCGACGCGCAGGGTCGAGCCGACCGCACTGATGTCGTCGCGGAGTCCGATGGCGAGCGTCTGGCGTCCGCGCCGCATGGCGAGCCTGGTGACGTAGGCCGCCGCTGTGGTGCTGACCTTTTCGAAGCGTTGGTTCGGTATGGAGACCGGAACTGGAATCCGTTGCGGCTGGGAGATGCGTCCCTCCTCGTCCTGAACGACGACAAAAACGGACACGCTGCCAACGTGCTTCTGGTCCTGAGGAATCAGGGCCAGGTTCGCCAGAGGAAGCTTGACGACAATCGGAACCACGTAGCGATTGCGCTTCTGTCTCTCCGGCTCGCCCACTTCCACCCAGGCGGCGAGCGGATTGCGATCGGCGTCCATCATCAGCGCCGCGAGAGTCCGGTCGGTCATCAGGCGGTCAGCGTCTTTGTCGACGTAGCTGGTCTGGTACCTGAGATCGAGATCGTCGCGCCCTCTCACTCGGACCTTGACTCGATGACGCTCACCGTCGGCCGAGTGCGGAGACGCATAGCCGATCGAGTAGTAAGAGGCCAGGTCCGTGGTCATGCGCTCGACCACCGGGTCGAGATTGGCGAGGTTGCTGGCCCAGTCGCCGCCGGTCTGGCGAGCTAGCAGCCTCAGCCCCGTGCCCTCGGAGGCTGCGGTGCGCGAGGAGAAGCTAGGAGCCTCCGCCACGCTGCCCGATCTCGCCGAGGCCGAGGTGACTGTTGCCGTGTCGCCGCTCGAAAGGGGGTAGAACGTCACTCGATTGGTCGCCGCTTCGGTGACCAGGTCCAAGATGACGTTGGAGTTGTCGAAGTCCAGCAGGGCTTCGCCGGCGGAGAACACGCCGACGAGATCCGAGTAGGTCGAGTACTTGTCGAACCAGGTGTTGAACAGGCTCTCGCCGATCTGCAGAGGCAGCTCGTCGGCGACGTGGAGGATCGCCTTGCGGCCTTCGAGGCCGGACAGGGAGGTGATGAAGTGGCGCAGCACGGCCGCCGAGCGCCGTGTGTGCGAGCTCATCTCTTCGGCGTAGGCCTGGATCTCGGCGAACGTCGCCTGCGCGTCGGCTGCGGCGGGATCGGCGCCACCGGCACCTATCGTCAAAGCCGGTCGCGCACCCATCTCGATACGCCGTCTCACCAGTCGCTCGGCCGCGACGTTCTGCCCGCCTTCGGCGGAGCTCTTGGCGATGCTCTCGATCGCCGCTTCGACCTCCAAACGGTCGGTAGTAAAGCCCTGGACGATCTCGATCTCGCGGGCCTTGTCGACGACCATGATCCGGGACCCGGCGTCGAGGAGGTCATCGAGATGCTCCTCGAGTCGATCCACCACCCGCTTTCGGCTGGCGGGCGCGATGAAGGTGTTGTCGATCAGGATGACCACGAACGACGGTTGGATCTGAACGTCCAAACTCTCCAGATCCTCGTCGGGTCCAGAGGCCGCAGGAGCTCCGGCCCGTTTCGCCCCCTTCTCGACGGCGTAGAAGTTGGAGATCTCGACCTCTTGGCCGTCGTCTTCGACGATGAAGTCCTCCTTTGTCAGCCCGTCGACGGGACGGCCATCTCGCGTCACCGAAACCTCGATGCTCACGACGTTGACGTCTACCCGCTCAACGAACGGCAACTCGGAGCTGCCGTCCGCAGGAGCTTCGCTCTGCCCCTGAGCCACTTGAGAAGACATCGCGCAGACGACGGCGAGCAGAGCTGTCACTGTGTGCCGTACGCCGAGGCCCGAGGAAAGTCGATCTCGCATCACCGTGGCTCCTCCTCGCTCGGCGGCGGCTCTTCGGTTCTGCTGCCCAGACGGAGCTCCCGCGTGATGCTGCCGCTGTACCCGAGCTTCGGATTGTTGAACGACGCCTCCAGAACGTACTCGCCGGGAGGCAGCTGGACGGAGCCCGGGATCTGGAGCGGCTCGACCCGCTCGTCGAGCCAGAGGTCCCATGGGTACGAGTGGTTGACGAAGTGATACGAGTCGGCGACGGCCCGACCGGTCTCGTCCTTGAGTTTGACGTGGAGGGTGAAGTTGGACACGGCGCTCTCTTTGAGGCGCTCGTAGCCGATTCCCTTCGGTTCGACGGTGAGCTGAAAGGGAATCTTCAGCTGCGGCCCGCTGGCTGAGCGTGCCGCCTCTGGCTTGCCCAAGAGGAACTGGCCTTTGATGAAAGAGTCCTGACCGGGGCGCTGGCTACGCGAGTAGGTGCCCCTTGAGTGCAGGATGCGCACACCCTTGCGCGTCGACGAGATCGAGAACTTCGACCGTCGATCTTTAGGCAGAAAGCCGTCGGTGTAGTACCCGACGTAGTAACCACCACGCTCCTTGTCGACGGCCTCTTTGGCGCCCTCGAAGACCTCCGTCGTGGCGATGAAGACGCCTCCGGTCGTGGTCGCGATTTCCTGGAGGTCCTGTTGCGGTGCTGCGTAGGCCACCCTCACCGGCATGGCGCCCGGCGACAGTGGCGTGCCCTGTCTGGCACTGGTCACTCCAGACGGCTCCGGCATGCGATCGACGAAGTGCAGCGTCACCTGGTTGCGAATGGCCATGTCCATGACGTCGTCCATCAAGATGCGCGTACCTTCTCCCGACATCAGATCGAGCTGAACGTCGGCGAGGAACATGCCGTCGCCGAACACCGCCTTGGCGGCCTCCGTGACCTCGCGCGAGGGATTGATGGCGGCTCCGTGAGAGAAGGCGACGACGGACTTGCGCCCCTCGAGCCCGGCTGCGTACTTGACGATGGCCTCCAGGCCGACGAGGAAGTCGCGAGAGCGCGGCCGCACTTCGTCCGCGTACTCGATGCCGACGGCGCGCACGCAGCTCTGTGATCCACTGCTGCGGAAGTCTCCACGCTCGGTGACACAGTCCTGGAGGCGATCGATCAGCTGGTAGATACGTGCCCGGAGGTCGATCTGCGGCCTACGGCGCTGGTTGAAGGCATCGCGAATCGCCTGGGCGACGGCGATGCGGTCTCTCGTGAACGGCTGGTTGACGGTGACCGAGCCGTTGTAGGAGAGAACAGCGGCCTGATAGCTCGGATCCAGCTCTTCGGTCACGAACCGGATCAGATCCTCGACGGCCTGCGCCTTGCGCAGCGTCGCATCGTTCTCGACGTCGATGTAGAACATCATGTGGCGCGGCTCGCCGGGGCTCGCCGTCAGCACCGGTTCGCCTCCACCCGGCAGGTCGACGCGCAGCCGCACGTCGGGCAGTGGTTCTTCGGCCGTAGGAGGCTCGTAGAAGGGGTCGAGGCTGGCGACATCCACTGGTTGGCCCCGATCCTTGACGACCAGCTCGTCGATACGAAGGTCGGTTACGGGGTTGCCCTTGCGATCCAGCGCCAGGATGGGCAGCTGGACGAGATTCACCCCGATCTCTTCGTTGACGAGAACCGGCGGTCTGTCGCTCTCCTGGGTTGGCGTGTCCGGTGTCTGGCCCAGTGCGACCCAGGGGGCCAGGGCCAGCGCAAGGGCGACGAGTCTCCGGCGACGCCGAGGCGAGGCGACGTCTGGAGTGGAGCGTATGGAGTGGTATGAGGTCATGATCAAAAGTTCCTCGTTTGGCGATTTGCGCCGGCGCAGCGGAAGGCTGCGGATCAGGGCCGAGACTCCTGTCTAGCCTGGCGGTCGGCGAGGGCCGCCTCGTAGCGGGCGAGAGTCGATCTCAGTCGCTCGACTACTGCCGGCGGTGCTTGCACGACCAACTGCCTCTGAAGGCGTACGGCATCTTCGTAGTTTCCGTTCAATGCATGAGCGAGGGCTAGCGTCTCGGCGACATCCGGGGTCGGCGACTGTTCGAACAGTCTCGTTGCGATGGAAAGTCCACGGTGCGCATCGCGGCCGGCTGGGTCCTGGCACGTGAGCCACGATCTCGCCAGAGCGTTCTCGAGCAGGCGGGGCGTGGCGACTGCAGCCGAGGCACTCCGGAGCCCCCGGCGGGCCGCATCACATTCTCCTCTCATCATACGTGTGGAAGCCCGCGCCAAGTGCCCTGCGAGGTCGGAGGGGTGACGACTCAGATGCTCTTCGAGAACCTCGAGCGCCTCTCCTGACCGGTCCAGACGCAGCAGGAGACGGGCCTGATGAAGACGGGCTCCATCGAGATTCTCGAGCGCCTGTGATGAGCGCTGCTCCAGGGCTTCCTCGAGCCGACCCTGCTGCTCCAGGAGCCAGGACAGCTTGTCCCTGGCATCGGCATCCTCGGGGTCGATGCGCACCACCGAGCGAAAGTGAGTGATCGCCTGCTCGGCATCTCCTCGCTGAGCGAGCAGCGATGCGAGATTGAAATGGGCGAGGGCGTCGTTCGGAGACGCACCGAGGATCTCGCGGTACAAGGTCTCTGCGCCTGTGAGATCGCCGGTTCGCTGGCGCAGCGTGGCGAGCCCCTTGCGCGCTCGCTGGTCCTGCGGATCGGCTGAGATCGCTTCTTCAAAGAGCCGCTGAGCGGCGTCCCACTGCTCGCGCTCCAGGGCCCCGGTGGCGCGCTCGAGAAGGGCGTCCTGACCGACCCCGGCGCGTCTGATCTCCTCGAGCCATGGATCGGCAAAGGCCACGTCGGCGGTTCCGTAGAGCTCGACATGAGAGCGCGCTTCGTCCGAGCGCCCAAGGCGCTTCAGCGCGCTCGCAAGAGCTGCGTGGTAACGGTTCGCTGACGGCTGCAGCTCGAGACAGCGCTCGAAGGCCGCCACCGCATCTTCGAGTCGACCCTGCAGACTTGCCAGACGCCCCAAGCCGCACAAGGCTGCGGCGCTGTCCGGCGCGGTGTGGCGAGCGGCGGAGAAGGCTCTACCAGCCCGCTCGGCGTCGGCCATCTTGAGCGCCGTGTTGCCGATCCGTAGCAGCGTAGGCAGGTGATCAGGGGCCAGGTCGAGGGCGTCTTCGAGGAGCACGAGAGCCTCTTCGAGTCGCGCGTTCTCGATCTCGAGGACGCCGAGGAGGTACGGCCACCGCGCGTTCTCGGGCTCCAGGACCCGGGCGTTGGAGTAGCAGGTGGCGGCTGCCGCGCGGAACTCGTGAGCGGAGAGCGTGTAACCGAGCTGACCGTAGAGGCGCGCCGCCCGTTCACGAGTTGCGTCGCCTGGCCGAAGATCGCGCAACGCCCGATGGCGCTCCTCGATGGCAAGGCGCACCGCATCGTCGACGGCATCGAGGATCGGTAGCTCGACCTCTAGGAGGCCCTCCCAGAGCTGCTCTGGCTCTTGAGCCCAGCTGGCAGCGGCAGACAGCCCCACCACAACCAGCCCGGCGACGAAGCGGTAGGAGGAGCTCGCACGACGCTTCATCGGCCACCCCCCGAGTTTTCTTTGACGTCGGGGCAAGCGGCGCCGGCTCCACGGAGAACTGCCTGGTAGGTGCCTGCTTCCAGATCGGTGAAACATTCGCGCTGCTGACCACCGGGCCAGAAGACTTCGAGACGGAAGCGCTCCAGGGTCGCCGCGGAAACGTCGGTACCGAGTCCGAACACGACTCGAGGGTCATTCGCGGAGGCGTAGCTCCCGCCGGTGTCGACGGAACGCGTTCGCGGGTGCTGATCGCCGCCGGCGTGGAGACGAATCCGCGCCCCGTGCGCGTCGCGACCGGGTGCAACCAGAACACGCAGACCAATCCAGCTCGATCGGGAGCCGACCTGATTGACGAGAAGACGAGCCGGACCACCGTTGTTCGAGATGACGACGTCCACGTCACCATCGTTGTCGATGTCTCCGAAGGCAGCGCCGCGGCTCGTCTCGACCAGTCGGAAGGCGTCACCGGCCTGCGCAGTGACGTCGACAAAAGAGCGGCCCTCGAGCCCCCGGAAGAGCTGGTTCGGTTGATTCAGAGGATGAGGCACTCCGCGCTGCAGCTGCTCCGGGACGAAAACCGCAGCGCCGTTGACCACCAGCACATCGAGCCAGCCATCGTTGTCGTAGTCCAGGAAGGCCGTGCCCCACCCCGTGAACGGAATGCTCGGAGTTCCCAGGCCACTAGCCAGGCTCTGGTCGCTGAAGTCGCCGGCCTCGTTCGCGTACAGCGTGTTGGTCTCATGATCGTAGTGAGAGAGGAAGAGATCGAGGTCCGCGTCTTCGTCCCAATCGCCGACGGCAACTCCCATGCTCGCCTCTGGCTCGCCGCTCTCGCTCACCGCCACGCCACGCAGCAGTGCCTCTTCAACGAAGCCACCGTCACCATCGTTGATCCAGAGCGTGTTGGGCATCTCGTCGTTGGCGACGAAGAGGTCGATATCGCCGTCGTCGTCGAAGTCTGCGGCAGCCGCTCCCAGCGTTCGGCCGAGGTGGCTGGAGACCTCCGAACGCACCGCCGTGAACGTCCCGTCACCGAGATTGCGGTAGAGAGAGTTCGGTGCCGGATCGTAGCTTCCGGGTGAGCAGTAGTCGGAGTAGCCGGACGGGGCCGTACAGCGCTTGTTGGTCGCGATCCTGAAGTTCGTGTAGTTGCCGACGAAGAGATCGAGCCAGCCGTCGCCGTCGAAGTCCAGAAACTGCGCGACAACGCTCCATCGTCCGTCGTCGACTCCGGCGAGTCGACCCTGCTCGGTGAAGGTGCCGTCACCCTCGTTGCGCCAGAGTTGATTGCGGCCGAACTGCGTGAGGTAGAGATCGACGTCCCCATCGTTGTCGTAGTCGGCGGTCGCGACCCCCATCCCGTAGCCGGTCGCCTCGATACCGGTCGCGGGGGTCACGTCCTCGAAACGAAGCCGTACGGTGCCGTCCGAGAGTCGCTGGAGATCGTTACGAAACAGACGACCCGACGGAACCCAGTCCTCGGGCCATGCGGTGGGTCTCTCGGAGCCGAGCGCACCTCCTTGCGCGAAGTAGACGTCGAGATCGTCGTCGTCGTCGTAGTCGAAGAGAGCAACTCCCGACCCCATGACCTCGGGAAAGTAGAGCTCGCCGGTGGCTCCGGTCTCGTGCCGAAAGCTAAGGCCGGCCTCGGTGGCGCGCTCGACGAAAGGTGCCGGTCCGGGCGGCTGGCCCGGAACCCCCATCTTCGTCTCGGTGGCGACGACCATCGGGATCGCGGCAAGGGCGAAAAGTGCACTCACGGTCGAGGCGGCTCTTGTTCGAGATAGCGCTCGAGGTTGGCGCGGAGGCGCTCCTCCCAGGCCGTGTCGCCGAGGCGCACGGACTCGTCGACCAGGGCCTGTTGCCAGCGCGCGGCCTGGTCGAACGCCCCGGTGCTTGCGTAGGCCATGCCCAGGGTCTCTCCGAACTCGAGCGTGCTTGCGCCATCGAATGCCCTCTTCGAGAGCTCCAGCGCCAGCTGCGGGTCAGGGTCGCTCATCGTTGGACACGTCAGTAGGAGCCGGGCGAAGGTGTGGACCAGATTGGGGTCGTTCGGACGGAGGCGAACTCCACCCTCGATCACCTCACGAGCAGGGTCGCACCGCTCCTGCAGAGCAAGGGCGGTGGTCAAGGCAAGCCGCGCAGGCACGTGCCCGGCATCGAGCTCGACGACGCGGGTGAGATGCGGAGTGGCTCCTGCGACGTCACTCTGAGCGATCAACACTCCGAGTTGGAAGTGGGCCTCGACGAGCTCGTCGTCGGTCCGCACCGCCTGCTCGAGGCGACTTCTCGCCGCGTCGAGGACGCCCGCACGCAGAGCGAAGATCCCGAGGTTGTAGTGCGCGAGCGCCACGGACTCCTGACTGACGCCCTCTTCCTCGAGCAGTCCTTCCAGCTCCGCGGTGGCCCCCTGCGGATCACCGCCCCGTGCGAGCAGCGTGGCGAGGTTGATGCGGACGCCGTGTCGCTCGGGCCAGGCCTTGATCAGACGCCTTATCTGAGAGAGTGCTTTCTCCGTCTGCCCGAGCGCCAGGAGGGCTTGCGGTCGGCCGAGCAGCGCGCCGGTGTTCTGAGGGTCCCACTCGAGGACCGCTTCGTAGAGCTGCAGAGACTCGGCGTAACTCTCCTGACGCGCAGCAAGACCAGCGAGCAGCAGGGTCGCAGGCAGGTCCTGAGGGTCGAGCTCGCGCGCAGTCTCGAGTCGGGCACGCGCCTCGTCCAGCAAACCGACGGCGGCGAGGACCCGACCCAGATGACCGGGAATGCGCGCGTTGTCCGCGTCGGCGTCGAGAGCCTGCTCGAAAACGAGACGAGCATCGTTGAGCAGGCCGCGCTGCTCGAGTGCGTTGCCGAGGCCCTCGAGTGCGCGAGGATCTCCCGGTGCCAGCTCGAGCGCGCGCCGATAGGAGCTCTCTGCGTACTCGGGTCGGCCCGCGGCCGCAGCCCGATCACCCGTGGCGACGAAGAAGCTGGCGTCCTGGCCCGCCTCGACAAGACTCTGGAGGAGCGGCTCGGGGAAGGCGACGTCTCCCGATCCGTAGCGCGTGGCATGGGAGCGAGCCGCATCTTCGTTGCCTAGACGGCGGTAGGCCTGTGCGGCGAAGTAATGAAGGCGCTTTGCCTGCGGCTGTTGCTCGATGGCCTCCTCGAGCGCCCTTGCCGCTTTCGCCGGTTCACTCTCGAGGTCGATCCGCGCGAGTCCTACCTTCGCAGCTGCGGACTCCGGGTCGATCGCCAAGGCACGCTCGAACTGAGCCCGTGCGTTCTCCGTACGTTCGAGCTCCAGCAGTGCTCCGCCCAGCCGAAGGCGCACACCAATGTCATCCGGATGAGCGGCAGCTACCTCTTCGAGCCAGGTCACGGCCTGATCGAGCTCCTGGGCTTCGATGGAGAGGAGCCCCAGATAGTAGGACCATTGCGCGTCGGCGGGGGCAAGTTCGCGGGCGGTCGTAAAGGCAGCGACCGCCTCGTCCGCGAGCTGGTACGACATGTAGAGGCGCCCGAGCGCTCCGTAGGCTCGACCGAGCTCGGACTGGACGGCGAGGCGTGCGTCCTCGGGCGCAGCTTCCAGACGACTCGAGAGCTCCTGGACGAACCCACTCGCGGCTTCGATCGCCGCCTTGCCCTCGGCACTCAGAAGCGACGACGGATCACTCGGCTCCTGCCCTGCGCTCGGACCGAGCTGGAAAGCGGCGAGGACGCAGGCCAGACCGATTGCGCGCCGCAGCACGCGTGCGCTCCGGCCCTGTCGAGGGGTCCGTCGAGGGGCCTGTCGGGGGCCGACGTTTACACGAGTCACTCTGTGCCCCCCACTCGAGCTCCGGTTCCGCGTCGAAGCTCGGTGTACGTTCCCACCGACAGATTCGTCCATTGCTCGCGGCTGCCTCCGGGCCACGTCACCTCGGCAGAGATCTCGGCGCGCGATGAGCTCTCGCCCAGCCCGAAAAGGAGGCTGGGGTCGTGCGCCGAAGCGTAGCTACCGGCCGTCCTCACACTGCGTAACAGTTGCGTTTCGCTGCCGACGATTCGCAGCAGGGCGGTCGCCCCGACAACGTCGGTCCGGCCAGCAGGCGTAGTGTCGTCGACCAGCCGGAGACCGATCCACTGAGCGGCGTTGCCGACGCGATTCTCGAGAACGCGTGCGGGACCGCCGTTGTTGGTGAGCACTGCGTCCATGTCGCCGTCGTTGTCCAGATCTCCGAGCGCCAGCCCACGGCTGCTCTCCGAGCGGGAGAAGACATCTCCCGCCTTGTGACTGACATCTTCGAAACGCTTGCCGCCAAGGCCTCGGAACAGCTGATTCGGCTGATGGTAGGGATTTGGATCTCCGGCTCGGACGAGGTCCTGGATCATGCTGACCGCACCGTTGACCACCGCGAGATCGAGCCAGCCGTCGTTGTCGTAGTCGACGAACGACGTACCGAAGCCCGTCATGGCGTAGCTCGGCTCCGCGAGTCCGAGAGACCTGGTCCGGTCGGAGAACATCCCGCCGCCATCGTTGACATAGAGAGT
>JANQPS010000463.1 GCA_028285365.1 Thermoanaerobaculia bacterium
GACTCGGGCGAGCGCCCGCCCGAGCGAGTGCAGGGACTGAGACGTGTACTCGTGCTCACGCCCCTGACTGGCGGTATCGATCTCGACCAGACGCCGATACAGCGGCACCTCTTCTTCCGGTTTGCCGAGCTCCTCACGAATTTCGGCCAACGAAAAGAGCGGCCCGGTGAGTCCTGTCGAGAGAGGCCCCATGAGCGCCTCCGACATTTCGAGCGACCGTCGCGCGGCCGACTCGGCCTCGCTCAGACGGGACAAGTGCCTGAGGTTGAGACTGAAGTTCGAAAGCAGCATTGCCGTCTGGGTGTTCGGCTCGCCACCGTGAACCTCGTCAGCGAGGTCGAGGGACTCTCTGAACAACGCTTCGGCCTCTTCGTGCCGATCCAGCCTCGAGAGAGTCGACGCCAGGTTGCCGATGGCCCGAACGAAACTCTCGTTGGCCACCCCACCCTGCCGCCGTAGCTCCGCTACCAACTCTCGCTGAAGCGGCTCGGCTTCTTCGTAACGCTCCAGATTGGCCAACGACATGGCCAGATTGCCGAGGCTCTCGAGCACGTCAGGATGATGATCGGGGAGGTGCTCGCGCCGCAGCTCGAGGGCTCGTCCGTAAAGCTCCAGGGCCTGCTCGTCGTCTGCACGGGCCTTGAGCACCGCCGCCTGATTCCTCACGATCGCCGCGACCTCCAGCGAGCGTTCGCCGTGGACCGACCGAGCCAGGCTCAAAGCCTCTTCCAACAGCGGCTCGGCGGTCGAGTGAAGAGTCAAGCGCTGATAGACGTTGGCGATCAGGTGGAGCAGGCGCAGCTTGAGCACGGGCTCCTCGTCGAGCTCCGTGCGAATCCGCTCGGCGCCGCGATCCAGGATCTCGCGCGCCGTCAGCTCGCGGCCGCGACTCTCGTTGGGGCTCGAGACCTCAAAGAGCTCGACGAGAAAGTCCGAGACCTGCTGCGCGGTCTCGGCCTCGCGCGCAATCCGGCGGGACTGGACGACGGTCATGACGCCAAACGCCACCAGCGACACCACGACCAGAGCGCTGAACGCGACCGCCACCCGATGCCGCCGGACGAACTTCTTGAAGCGGTACAGCCCGCTGGGCGGACGCGCGAGAACGGGCTGGTCATGCAGGTAGCGCCTCAGGTCCGCTGCAAGATCACCTGCCGATCCGTAACGCTGATCGCGATCGCGCGCCAGCGACTTGAGAGCGATCCAGTCGAGGTCACCTTCGAGCTGCTTCGGAAACGACGCCGGGCTCGTGGATCGGAAGCGGGCCAGCTCTCGGTGGGTCCTCGCCAGCCTCGCCACTCTGGTGCTGGGACGCATCACGTCGTCCGCCTCGAGACGCTGCCTGAGCACGTTGGCGTCGGGCTGCGGCTCGTCATCGAACGCAAAAGGCAGACGTCCCGTGAGCAGGAGATAGAGAATCACGCCGAGCGAGAACACATCGCTGCGGGTGTCGAGGTCTTCCACGCTGCCGAGGACCTGCTCCGGACTGGCGTACATCAGAGTCCCCAGAAACTCGCCGACGACCGTTTCCATGACCGGCAGCTGGATCTCGGGCACGTGTCCGATCGCCTTGGCCAGACCGAAGTCGATGATCTTCGGCTGAGCGCGCCCCCCAATCGTCGTCACCAGCACGTTGGCTGGCTTGAGGTCCCGGTGAAGAATCGTGCGCTGGTGAGCGTGCTGGACGCCGTCGCACACCTGAAGGAAGAGCTCCAGCCGCTCGCGAGCGCTCAGCGCATGGTCGTCGCAGTAGCGGTCGAGCGGCTGGCCATCGACGAGCTCCATGGCGAAGTAGGGCGCGCCGTCCCTGGTGGAGCCAGCGTCGAAGACCTGCGCGATGTTGGGATGGCTCATGAGCGCCAGCGCCTGGCGCTCGGACTCGAAGCGCCTGACCAGCTCCGGAGTCCCCAGGTCGGCTCGCAACACCTTGAGCGCGACCTGTCGACGCACCGGGCGCTTCTGCAGCGCCTCGTACACCACACCCATGCCGCCCCGTCCCAGCGGCTTGACGACCTGATAACCCTCTAGTGCCGGCAGGCTGCCCGGGGTGAGCTCTTCGCCCGCCGGCTCTCGGGAGCCTGTCCGGCCAGAAGGCGTCGTCGGAGAGTCCGGACTCCGACTGGGCTGAGAGGACTGAGGCACAGTCTCGGCCAGAGACGAATCTGTGGGCGAAGCCAGGCTGTGATCGTCGCGCGCCTGGTCCTCAACGCGTGATCGATCGTCTCGCAGTCTGCCGTCGTCGGATCGTCCCACCAACTCACGATAACTCACGACAGCTCGTCGACAGCTCCGTTGCCTCGCGAGACCGTGGCCCTCCGATCTAAGAGAGCCGTCAGCGCAGCTTGTAGCGCAGCATTCCTCTCACGTTCAGGAGCGGGTCGTTTTCGCTCTCTCGACCCGGCCGCTCGATGTCGAGTGGACTGTAGAAGGCCTCCACGGAAACCCCGAAACGCTTCCAGCGATCGAAAGCAGCACCAGCAGTGACGGCCCAGGTACTGCCGTCGCTGAGGATCAGCGTGCGGTCGAGAACGCCGCCGGTCAGTGCGTTCACCTGAAACTCCAGATCCATCTCCTGAACGGCAACGCCTAGATGAAGCGTCGTCCGGTCGCTCGCACGGTACGACGCAACGAGGCCAGCCCCGTAGTGGTCGAGCTGTCCTTCGTCATCGGAAGGCGCCTCACAGCCAAACTCATTGCCTGGCTCGAAAGGCGGAATCGACGCGTCCTCCTGGCTACAGGTCAGATCTCCGTCCACCGTACCCGAGAGCGCAACGACGCGCGCTCCCAGACCAAAACGCTCACCCTCGACGAGGGGCCGCTCGAGGGCCAAGGAGAACAGCTCCGCTCGAACCCCGTCGATGCGGACCGGCGGGGCAATTCCCAGCACTAGAGCGAACTTTCCGGGTAGACCGACGGTCGCGCGGACGCGGGCTGCCGCCGGGCTGCGGTTGAGGTTCTCTTCCTTGGTGCCATCGAAGCCAATGGTGCGCTGTTCCTGATCGAGATGCGGAATCTGCATCCCCTCCAGCCCGAGCTCGATCGAACCGGGCTCGCGCGCGGCGACGGCTCCCAGCGACGTCATCGCTCCCACGGAGGAGAAGAACTTCATCCCCCACACCTCGGGCCGATCGAACTCCGCCTCGTCGACGAAGTCGATGACCGGTTGCGCACCTGCCGTCGACGCGAAGACCAGTCCGGTGAGGAGTGCGGCGAACACGGTGACGGGGCGGTCTGCAGAGCGTTTCGTGATCACGGCTCGGGCTCCGGCTGTCAGGGACAGGTTGCAAACGCCGATGTGTCGGTGACCGCGTCGGCCGGAGATCCGAGCGGGTTGGCGTACGTCTTCGACGATCCGTCTTGACGATCCGTGACGGTCAGCTCAAACGCGACGTCGGTCGTCGCGGCGAAGAAGACCCAGAAGTGATCGTTGATCGGACAACCATCGAGCACCTTGACGAGCATCTCGATGTTGTCCTCCCCGAAGAAGAAGAACAGCCCCGAGTCGGCTCGTTGGATGTCGACCACCTCGCCGACACCGGTCTCACCGCTCGCGATCTGCCAATCGACGGTGACCTGGAAGCGCCCGTCTCGGAGGCACAACGTGTCAGAACGAGAGGGGCAGCCTCCGGAAGGATCATCGTCGGCAATCGTCAGCGTCGCCGCACTGTTCGGGCCAATTCCGGCTCCACCACTGGCGTCGCTGAGCGCGAGATTGATCGTCTCGTCGGCTTCCTGCTCAACGTCGTCGACAACCGGAACCTGGAAGCTCTTGTTGGCGGTGTCGCCATCCGCCCAGTCGAGAGTGCCAGAGACCTCGGTGTAGTCGCTCCCGGACGTGGCCGAGCCCGCACTGCTCGAATAGTCGACCGAGACAGCACCGCTCGACCCACCAACTCGCTCGACTTCGACGGTGGTGCTGCCACTCGACTCCGAGACGGTCAGCGTCGGCTCCACGAACGAGAGGGAGCCAGGTTCACCGGTCGAGGCCTCATCGTCATCCCGGATCCTG
>JANQPS010000009.1 GCA_028285365.1 Thermoanaerobaculia bacterium
AGCTTCATTCGAGTGTCCCTCTCGCAGATGTAGTTTTGGTCAACCACATCCTTGCAGAGGGCCTCGAATGAACTGAACAA
The DNA here is from genome assembly GCA_028285365.1 of Thermoanaerobaculia bacterium. Taxonomy (GTDB): domain Bacteria; phylum Acidobacteriota; class Thermoanaerobaculia; order Multivoradales; family Multivoraceae; genus JANQPS01. The sequence continues at coordinate 81 of JANQPS010000009.1, forward strand.
CGTTCCCAGAATCCACAACTAGACCGCCGTTTTCTAGAGTCTGACGACAATCTCGCTGGAGTCTCGCTGGAGTCTCGCTCGGGATTCGGTGTGCCTATCGTCGTCGAGTCCGTGGACGTCGAGGAACGACGCCAACGTTCTCTTCCGCGTTCGAGCCCGCTCGCCTCGTCGGAGCGGTGCCCGGAAGTCGAGGACCGCCTAGGCAGCGGCGTGGCTACGCTGGCGGCGAGCGGACTCGCCAGGCGCCGTCCTGTTGGACGAGGTCGAACTCGTCCTCGCCCGAATCCTCGTCGTCGCCGTAACGGATCTCGAAGTAGACGCGGACGAGAGCGCTAGCCTGATCGTCGAGGCGCCGAGCCTTGAGCTGGAAGCGCTGCAGTTCCCACTCGTCCCACTCGTCGAGCGAGCTCTGGGCGCTGCGGGTGATGGGTTCCGCCATCGCCTGTTTCCATCCGGCGTCGCCTCGAAGCCGGCTGGAAAGAAACTTGACGACCGCTCCTTCGGGGGTCTCCAAGCCGGGATTCATGCCCTTGGCGCCGGCGGCATCGACGATGGGAGCGTCGACGTAGTTTTGCCAGTCGCCCGAGGCCCCCGTTGCCTGAGGTGGTGTGTACGCAGTCTCTGCGGGAGCGTTGCCACAGGCGGTGCATAGAGACAACACGAGGAAAGACAACACCGCGAGAGACCGCACCGCGGGAGAGCCCATCGGAAGTCTCGAAGAGGCACGATTTCGTGCGCGCGCCCGGAACCACAAGAGATCAAGCATTGATCACAAACCCGAACTGCGGATCGACCTGGCCAGGATAAGGCTCGTACATCAGCCGCAAGTCGCTCGAGTCCGAGCCCACCTCGAAGGCGACCAGACCGCTCACCGTGTCACCTTCGCGAAAGCTGCCGCTGCTGAGCGAGTCGTCTCCGAGTCCCATGGTGCTGCCCATGACCTTGGAGCCGTCCGGACGAATGACGTTGAAGTGGCGACCACTGTAGGCACAAACGCTGACGTCTTGCACGAGGCAGTCCGCGATCGCCGTCATCGTGATGCGGGCGAGCAGCGTCTTGGGGTCTCCCGAGTCGCGAGTGACCTCGTCGAGACGGATCGTCCACGTGGGCTTCTTCATCGCGGGACCAGCTGGGAACGACTCGTAGGTGGCCGTGTCGCCGACCGAGTGCATGGCGGGTGCAGTACCTGAGTCGTCTGCCGAGCTCGAGGATGTCGCCGTCGAGGAGGAGGTCGAGCCCGCCTGGGCTCCTCCTGAGCAGGCGGCAAAGGTGACGACGAGCGCCAGGCTGGCGAGCAGGGCCAGGGCCGAGTTTCTACAGCGTTGCATGGTGAGTCTCCTGTTGTTGGATGGAGGTGATGTCTCAGCCTCCCAGCGCAACGCGTGTGCCAGCCGCCCGGACCATGGCCAGCAGAATCGGCTCCGACCGACCGCGGAGCCGGAAACCGTAAGAAGAGCAAGGGCTTTGGAGATCAGCTCATGTCGGCAGCCTGAGGGGTTGGGGAGCTCGCCGAGGCGGGGCTCGGTCCGGGTTGTTGCGCGACGCTTCGGCTCTGACCGAGCGTGCTACAGCGCCTCCTCGCTGACTAGTCGACGGGAACGAGTCGCTTCAGCTCTTCGAACCAGTTCTCGACCACCACGACCTTGGCTTTCGTGTGATCCGGTGCGTCGATCACGATGAAGCGTTCGCCATCAGGGTCGATGTCGAACCTTGGAGTCGGGAACCCGTCGGTCCAGATGGGGCGCTCGAAGAGCACTCGAGGAGCGCCGGGATCGAACTGGTCATTGGTGATCGCAAAAGGTACGGCCATCACCTTGCCGCCCGGAGACAGGTAGTAGAGCTCATTGCGAACCGGTGACCAGAGCGGGCTCGAGCCGCCGCCCGTCGAGACCGCCCACTGCGAGCTCGAATCCCGAGTCGGATACGGTCTCACCAGGACTTCGGCCAGGCCGTCAGTCCAAAGCTCATAGGCGATCCATCGACCATCCGAGGAGAATCTCGGGTTGGCCTCGATCTCCTCGGTCGCCAGGAAGGGTTCGGGGTCGCTCGCTCCCGGTGACAGCGTCCATATGTCGTAGGACGTCGTGTCTCCTAGTGCATAGAAGGCAAAAGAGCCGTCTTCGGCGAAGCTGCCTGGGTTGGCCTCGAGCCCTCGATCCGTGAAGTTAGCAGCATCGGTCCCTCGATCCGCTACCTGCTCGAACAACTTCCAGGTCGTCTCACGATTCGAACCGAAGACGACCGAGCTCCCGTCCGGCGCCCACACGGGAAGGATGTTGAATCCGTTTCGAGTGAGTTGGGTCTTGCGGTTGGTGGCGATCTCGTAGACATAGATGTCCATGTCGTCGACCTTGCGGACGGCGTAGGCGATTCGATCGCCATCCGGAGACAATGCAAGCGAAATGACGTTCTCGGGCTCCAGGGGCAGTTGTGTCGCGCGCCCGTCCGGTGTCACCCAAGACACAGTTCGCCTGAAGGCGACCAGTGACGAGGCTGGAACGTAGGCCAGGGTGCCGTTGTCCGAGATCGAATAGCAGGCGGTGCCGTACTCGTCGAACATCGGCACGCTCTCGACGACACGAACGGGCGTCCCTCGTGTTTGGAGCGTCTCGACATCGAACGGTACGGCGTACAGGTCGTTCTCGGCGCCGTAGACCAGATGGCCGGTAGGTAGGTAGCGTGGTCGAAGCCCCCCTTCGAGAATCGTGGTGACTTCGCGCGTCTCAGACGACCATGCGGCCACGGACCACTGCCGCGACTCCTCCTTCCAGATGCCGAACACCATCCCTCTGCCATCGGGCAGTGGCGCTGGGAATGCATGACCTGTCTCACCTCGCGCTGCCTCAGGCTGTGTCACGCCTTCGATCGTGCCGTCATCTATCGAGATCAACGAGATTCCGCTCCTGCGACTCGCAGAGAACGCCACGCGGCCGTCGGCGCCCCAGTTCCCGCCATAGGTGTTGGGAGTTGTGGGCCCAAGAGGGAGTGCTGTGCCGCCTGCCACCGGTACTCGGACGAAACCTCTGTCGATGCGGCCGAGCCCCAACCACCGACTATCAGGCGAGAAGAACTCGTGCCAGACAAACTCTCCGCCTTCGACGATACGTGGCTCGAGAGAATCGAGAGGTCTCAGGTAGGTGCGAGACCCGGGCCCGACACCCATCGTGAGCGCCAGGAGAGATCCGTCGGGTGACAGGGTGACTAATCCATCCTCGAACGATGGTGTTGGTTGCATACCCTCGAGCGAAATCTCGAAGCGGGTAACCTGACGCTCGTCGGACGTCACCCTAGCCCCCCTGTCGGACGACCAGGCGAGAGTGAGGAGCGTTCCGACCAGCGCCCCACCGATGGCCCACGGCCACCTGCGATGCGCCACGTCACCGGCAGGAGTTCGGGCGCCTTGCCGAGGACTGTGGGTGATGCTCAGCAGCTCGCTCCGCACGTCTCCAATGTCGCGCATGCGATCGCGCGGTTCTTTCTCGAGGCAGCGGCGAACGAGATCGACGAGCCGAGGGTCGGCCCTCTCTTCCAGGAGTGACCAGTCGGGCTTCCGATCGAGCACCCGAGCGAGCGTCGTGGCTGCGTCTTCGCCGCGAAATGGCTGGTGTCCCGTGAGGGCTTCGTAGAGACAGCAGCCGAAGGCCCAGATGTCGGTGCGTTTGTCGACGGGCTTGCCGCGAGCCTGCTCGGGAGACATGTAGGCAGCGGTGCCGAGAATCTGGCCGCGCCGAGTCGCTTCCAGAGTCAGTGTGGGCGAATGCGACAGCTCGACGTCTCCTTTGTCAGGACTCTGGTCCATGGCCTTGGCCAGACCGAAGTCGAGAATCTTGACCTCGCCTTCGCTGGAAAGCTTGATGTTGGCCGGCTTCAGATCGCGGTGAATCACACCCTTGTCGTGGGCGGCGTCCAGGCCCTCGGCCATGGCGGTGAAGATCTCGATGGCCTCCGACTGGGGCAGGGAACCCCGCGCGATGCGCTCGGCGAGCGTTTCCCCGTCGACGAGCTCCATGACGAGATAGCTGATCTCGGCGTCTCGCTCGTAGCCGTGAAGCGTTGCGATCCTGGGGTGGTTGAGCGACGCCAGGACCCGGGCCTCGCGCTCGAAGCGAGCCAGTCGCCCGCTGTCCCCGGCAACGTCCTCGAGGAGTAGCTTGACGGCTACGTCTCGCCCCAGCTTGCTGTCGCGAGCACGGTAGACCTCACCCATGCCGCCGGCGCCCAGCGGAGCGGTGATTTCGTAGCCACCCAGGATGGAGCCAGCTTCGAGTCGCCCAGGTCGAGATTGCATGAGATCTCGTGATCCTAGCCCCAGATCGGCGACGGGCTGTGACCGATCGGGTGAGCAGTACGCCATTCCAACATGTGCATGACTCCACTACAATGTTCGGCCGTGTGCTCGTCGGCTGGGATTGCCTGGCCTCGAGCGAGTGTCGAGCCGAAGCCGAATCTGAGTCAATCGAGCCAAGCATGCAGGTCAACGAGCTCCTCAAACTGATGCTGGAGAAAGGTGCGTCCGATCTGCACCTCAAGCCGGCGCGCCCGCCTCTCATGCGCATCGACGGCAGGATCGAGGCCCTGCAGGCGGCCGACCTGAAGCCCGAAGAGATCGGGCAGATGCTCTCGACCATCCTGCAGCCGCACCAGAAGGCCAAGCTCGAGCGCGACTTCTCGGTCGATCTGGGCTACGGGGTCCAGGGGCTGGCGCGTTTTCGCTGCAACATCTATCTGCAGCGCGGAACCCTGGCCGCATCGTTCCGCTTGATCCCCTACACCGTGCTCGACGTCGCCGAGCTCGACCTCCCGGACGTCCTCTTCGATCTGTGCGAGCTCAACCAGGGACTGGTGCTCGTCACCGGGCCGACCGGAAGCGGTAAGTCGACGACGCTGGCGGCGATGATCAAGCACATCACCCAGACGCGCCCGGTCAACATCGTCACGATCGAGGATCCGATGGAGTTCCTGATCGGTGACGACCTCGGCACGGTGTCGCAACGCGAGGTGGGTACCGACACGACGTCTTTCAAGGAGGCCCTGCGCAACGTGTTGCGACAGGACCCCGACGTCATCATGGTCGGTGAGATGCGTGATCCCGAAACCATGCAGACCGCGATCTCGGCTGCTGAGACCGGCCATCTCGTGTTTTCGACGCTGCACACCAACAACGCCGTGCAAACGGTCGACCGCGTTCTGGACAGCTTTCCCGCCGAGCAGCAAACCCAGATTCGTTCGCAGCTGGGCCTGGTTCTCAAGGCAGTGATGTCGATGAAGCTCGTGCGCCGGATCGACGGCTCGGGCCGAATTGCGGCTCTCGAGATCATGCGGGCGACGCCGCGTGTCTCCAAAGCCATCGAGCAGGGCAAGACGGGTGAGCTCCTCGAAGAGATCGAGAGCTCGGTTGCGTTCACGCGCATGCAGACCATGAATCAGTCGCTCATGGCGCTTCTCGTCAACGGCACGATCACCTACGACGAAGCCATGAGTCAGTCGACCGACCCAGACGACTTGTCGCTGAAGCTGCGCAAGATGTTTCCCAAGATCGAAGAGCGCAAGGGAGAAGAAGAGATGTCCTCGCCAGCCGATTTTTCGGAGATCCTGGAGCTCCAGCAGTACCGCCGTCTCTACGAAGAGCAGGACGAGAAGAACCGCATCATCCTCACCGAGAAGGACGAGGAGCTGGATCGTCTGCAGTCGTCGATGAGAGAGCGAGACCAACAGGTACAGGAGCTCACCGAGCGAATGAACCAGGGCGCAGGGGAGATGGAGCGACTGCGCAACGACTACGCGCGCCTCAAGCAGGAGGCCCAGCAGAAGATCGATAAGCTGATGGAGCGGATCAAAGAGCTCAATCAGCGGATGGCCAAGTAGTCCCTACCCGCCGTCACGACGGTGCCGCCGGCGCTTGTGTTTGTGACCAGCCTTGCCGGACTCGGACGCCGCCGATAACATCTCTGCGTGGCGCTAAACGACTCTGAAATCAAGAAGATAGCGGAGCTCTCTCGGCTCGATCTGTCGGCCGACGAGGAGCATCTCTACGCTCAGCAGCTGAGCGAGGTTCTGGGATACATCGATCAGCTCGAGTCGTTCGATACGGCTGATCCCGTCCACGAGAATCCACTACCCGAGGCCGATGACGAGCCTCGACCAGGGATGGAGCTGAAGGCCTTTCTCGGTAATGCTCCGGAGTCGCTGGATCGGTTCCTGCTGGTTCCTCAGGTCAAGAAGAGTGAGCGCAGCTGACCTTCAGTCCCGTAGCGCCTTCGAGCTCGCCGAGCTGGTTCGTGGTGGCGAGGTGTCCGCTCGTGAGGTCGCTGAGGCGTTCGTAAGCCGGACCCACGAGGTCGAAGGCTCGGTCCGAGCACTGGTGCGCTGGAACGCCGAGTCTGCGCTGGAGCAGGCAGACCGTCTCGATGCCGATCGCGCTCGCGGTCGCGAGCTCGGCCCACTCGCCGGCGTGCCCGTGGCGATCAAGGACAACCTCTGCCTGACTGGAGCCGAAGTCACGTGCGGCTCTCAGATCTTGCGCGGTTACGAGAGTCCCTACGATGCGACGGCAGTGGCGCGTCTGCTTGCTGCCGACTGCGTGATTCTCGGCCAGGCGAACATGGACGAGTTCGCGATGGGGTCCTCGTGTGAGAACTCGAGCTACCACCCCACCTGCAACCCGTGGGATCTCGAGCGGGTACCAGGTGGTTCGAGCGGCGGCTCGGCGGCGGCAGTGGCTGGTGGCGAGGTCCCCCTGGCGTTGGGAACCGATACCGGAGGATCGATCAGACAGCCGGCGGCCCTGTGCGGGGTGGTTGGCCTCAAACCTTCTTATGGACGGGTCTCACGATGGGGCCTGATCGCCTTCGCCTCGTCGTTGGATCAGATCGGTCCGCTCAGCATCGACGTACGCGACGCCAGCTTGGCTCTGGGTGTGTTGGCCGGCGTCGACGAGAAAGACTCTACGAGCTCTCCGGAGCCGGTCGCAGACTACGTCGGGCAGCTCGAGGACGGGATCGACGGCCTGAGAGTCGGCGTGCTCAGCGAGATCGACGAGGGTGATCTCGATGCAGGTGTTTTGAGCAACTGGCGCGAGTCCCTGGCTCACCTGGAGTCGTGCGGAGCGACTCTCGAGGCCATCAGCATTCCGTCATTGAAATCTGCGATCGCCGTCTACTACGTGGTTGCCAACAGCGAGGCGAGCGCCAACCTTGCCCGCTTCGACGGCATGCGCTACGGCCATCGCAGCGCGGAGGCGGAGAGCCTCCGGCAGCTCTACGACATGAGTCGCAGCGAGGGCTTCGGCGACGAAGTCAAGAGACGCATCCTGCTCGGGACCTTTGCACTGTCGTCTGGTTACTACGAGGCCTACTATGGTCGGGCTCTTGGCGTTGCGGCCCGTATGAAGCTCGAGTTCGAGCAGGCCTTCGGTCAGGTCGACCTCATCGTCACACCGACCTCTCCTACTGCGGCGTTTCGTATCGGTGAGCGCGTCGCAGATCCTCTGGCTATGTATCTGTCTGACGTCTTCACGACCCCGGCCAGTCTCGTCGGGCTACCAGGACTCGCCGTTCCGTCAGGGTTCGATGCGTCCGGACTGCCGCTTTCGCTGCAGATCCTGGGGCGCCCTTTTGCCGAGAACCAGGTGCTGCGCGCGGGACGTGCGTTCGAGAGGGCCGCTGCCGTCGAGCCCAAGAGGCCCGAGATCGGCGGCCGTCCGGTCTCAACGACCTGAGCTGGAAGAGGACCGTGGAGCGTCTGGTCAGTCCCGCTGGTCTTGTTGGTCGGTCGCGCGTTCTGGGTACGCTGCGATCGATGGCGACCTCGTCGTGTCATGCGGCGATCGCATGTCTACTGGGGCTGGGACTGGTGCCTGCGGATGCTCAGGCCGAGAAACGTCGAGCGACCATCGACTCGGAGACGGTCGCTACCTACGTGGCCGATTCCGGTCTTTTCCTGGAAGTCCTGCCGAGGCCAAGGGAAGGACTGCTGTCGTTGGCTGAGCGTTTGTGCGGGAGCTCGGATCGTGCTCCTGAGCTGGTACGCGCCAACGATGGCTCGGATCGTCTGCTGCGGGGAATTCGCTACCGGATTCCATCGACCTGCCTGAGTCTCGATCGTCGGATCGAGGTGCTCGAGCTGCTGTTTCCCGGAGACGCCTCCGACGAAGACGGTTGGCGACATCAGGTGCCGGCCAAGGTGGAGGAGACCGGCCGGCCGGCGACGCTTTGGAGTATCGCCGAGACGTTTACTGGACGCGGTGCCAACTACGTGCATCTGCGCACCGCCAACAAGTTGTCTGACGAGACCGTCGAGCCTGGTCAGACCATCGTCATTCCGGAGGCCATTCTGCTGCCGGTCTTCAGGCGCGGGACCGGCTCCGTGCGACTCGTCTCCTCCCGGCGCCGATCAGCAGAGCTCGACTACGGCCGCGACGGCCAGGGCGACTACGCGATCTATCGCCTCCGGTCGGGCGAGGCTCTCTACACGAGTGTCGTTGTCCGTTTCACCGGGCGGTTGTTCGCCGCCGACGTCAATCCACTGGCCGGCGAGATCGCCGAGCGGAGTGGGATTGCGGACGTCACCGATATCCCCGTCGGCTACGAGGTGAAGATTCCTTTCGAATACCTCTCCCCCGAGTACCTGCCCTGGGATCATCCGGATCGCCAGCGCTACGAGGCCAACCGCGATGAGCTGTTGCGCTACGAGAACACGGTCGAGGCTCTTGATCTCCAAGATGTCGTCGTCGTTCTCGATGCCGGCCACGGCGGGCGAGACGTCGGCGCGTCGACTCACGGCGTCTGGGAGAGTCTCTACGTCTACGACATCATGCTCCGGACCAAGAGACTGCTCGAGCAGAGGACCGCCGCACGGGTTCTCACGACGACGCGAGATGGTGGGAGCTACGAGATCGTCGACAGGGACGTGCTGCCCTACTCGAAGGGACATCGCGTGCTGACCGACCCGCCCTACTCGATCGAGCAGGCCAAGATCGGCACCAACCTGCGCTGGTATCTGGCAAATGACATCTTCAGGCGCGAACGGGCACGAGTCGGCGACGCCAAGAGAATCGTCTACGTGTCGATACACGCGGACTCCCTGCACCCTCAGGTCAGGGGCGCCATGGTTTATGTCCCCGGCCTCCTACCGATCCCCAACAGCTACGGCAAGTCGGGGACGGTGTACACGAGCCGCGCGGAAGTGCGTGCCCAGCCGCGCGTGTCGTTCAGTCGCCGTGAGCGGGTGGAGAGTGAGGGCCTGTCTCGAGACCTCGCCCAGCACATCATCGAGAGCTTCGCTCGAGGCGGTCTGGCCATTCATCCGAACAAGCCGGTGCGCGATCGCATCGTCAGACGACGAGGCACGCCCTGGGTACCGGCCGTCCTGCGTTACAACGAGATCCCCACCAAGGTCCTGGTCGAGGTCTGCAATCTGTCGAACAAAGAAGATCGCCGTCTGATTCAGACTCGCGCCTATCGCGAGCGGGTCGCCGAATCGCTAGCGGACGGTCTGCTCGGCTACTTCGGCCATGGCCGGCTCCAGACGATGGACTCGAAGGTGGCGGAGTCGGCGCGTTGATCCGGCGTGCCTGCAACCGCGGGCAGCGTCGATGGAGAGGCACTGGAACCTTTCTGCCTAGGAGCGAGTCTAAGATTCGTATGGGGAGTTCGTTCACTGTCTGGTTCGGGGGCCGGTTCGCTGTCGCGTCGACAGCAGCTACGGCTCTCAGCGCCATTCCTACAAGACGATGACTCAAGCCCTGACGATGGCACCGTCCGTGACCACCTTGGAAGCGCCGAGTCTCGCTCAACGCGAGCGCGACCTGGTGGCGCGCCACAAGAGGGGCGAGGTCGAAGCGTTCACGGAGTTCTACGACCAGTTTGCCGACATGGTCTACAACCTGACGCTGCGCCACTCCGGGTGCGCGGAAACGGCCAACGATCTGAGTCAGGAGATCTTCATCAAGATCTTCCGCAGTCTCGGCCGCTTTCGTGGCAAGTCGTCTCTCAAGACCTGGACCTACCGCGTCTGCCTCAATCACTGCCGGACACAACTCGGAAAGAAGAAGTTGCCCACGGTTTCGCTCACCACCGACGAAGGTGCGCTGCTGGAGCCTCCCGACCCCGCCCGCGGACCAGAAGAGCGCACCATTGCGCACGACGAGGGACGAACCCTGTCGGACGCACTTCCCAGGGTAGAGGAGAAGTACCGCGAGGCGGTCATCCTCAGGGATCTCGAGGGCCTCGCCTATCAGGAGATTGCGGACGTGTTGGAGGTCCCGGTAGGGACCGTCAGATCGCGTATCGCGCGCGGGCGTCAACAGCTGCGCGAGATTCTGGGAGCAGACCGGTGACTACCAACGTGTGTCAGATCACCGAAGACCTTCTGTCTGCGTACGTCGACGACGAGCTCGACGTCTCAGAGCGGCGTGCGCTCGAAGCGCATCTCGGCAACTGTGTCTCTTGTCAGCATCGACTCGAAAGTGTGAGGCGGCTCGTTGGGGGGCTGCGCTCACTCGATCGGGCCTCGGCGCCGCCGGCACTCGCGGGCAGTATTCACCGGCGCCTCGCGCTCGACGAGAGTCAGCGAAGTCTGGATCGCTATCGACTGAGGCTGCCTCCTGCCGGGCGCCTCCCGACTCACGGGTTTGTCCTCTTCGCCGTGATCTTGGCGTTGGCCGCGATCCTCTTTCTGTTCGCTGAGGCGCTGCAGCGTCAGGACAGCGCACCGGCTGAGGGTGCGGGTGAGCCGAGCCGTCGAGCCCTGGTCGACGGCAGGACGTTCGAGATGCAGGCTGAGTTGTGGATCGAGCAGGGAGTCGATCCTGCAGCAGCTGAGTGGCAACCGGTCAGTTCCGAGCTAGCCGCGCGGATGCTCGACGAGCTACCAGGCTTGTCCTCCCTGCTCGACACCGGTGGCGGTGCGGTGCTCACCTGGGAAGGGCAAGTGGTCGGTCTGCGGGCACCCAGCGAGACCACCAGTCCGTGAGCGACCTGTCTCGCTCGATCTGGCTCGCTCGATCTGGCTGCCGTCTGGGCCGACCGATCGGACTCAGGCAAAAGGCTCGATGCCGGCGATGCGGTAGGACAAGCCCTCGACTTCGGCATCGTCGCCAGGCGAGAGACCGAGAAGTCGCTCGGCAAGGTCCGATTCGTAGGAGATGATCCCCGCTTCCGGATCGCTCTCCCAGGGGCCGAGAATGGTCAGCGTCCGCTCTCCCTGATCACCTTCCAGCTGGAGGCGAGTTCCGACGCGCACCTGACTAGCGTCGATCTTGGCCGGGTCGAGCACCCGTGCCCGCTCCAGTTGCTGATTCAGGTTGCCCGCGCGTGCCGCCAGGTACTCGTGGCGCTGCCTGGCCGACTTGTACTCGAAGTTCTCGCGGAGATCACCGTGGGCGCGCGCCTCCTCGATGGCTTGGCGATTCGCCGGTATCTCCTCCTCCACCAGCGCCCTCATCTCTTCGCGTTTTTCAGCTAGCGCCTCGGCCGTGGCATAGAGCGGCTGCTCCTCTTCTTTCCCGACGTTCGGGAACTTGAGCATGATGGCGTTGACGAGTGGTGGCTTACGGTAGGACTCGAGACCCGATGAGCGCTCGATCGCCGCCAGGGCTTCAGCGGCTTCGTTTTCCGTGAGCTCCGAGATCAGGCGCGGAATCGTCCCGCCCGACTCACACATCTCCTCGAGCTGCTTCTTGTACGGGGCGAAGTTGTCGTCGCTGAGAAACTGGAGGATCTGCTTGATGAGCCTGAGCACCAGACCCTCTGGCAGATCGTCGCCTGATGTGCGGCCCGCGACGTAACAGAACGCTCCCGGAGTCTTCGAAGGTTGAGCGTAGGCGCGCTGGAAGACCTTGGGAGCCAGCTCAGGCTTGCGGTCCGTGAAGATCCCTGCGAGCAGGTCGTGGAGCTTGAGGTCGGTTTCGCCCAGAAAGCGTCGCTCTAGGATCTCGGGCCAGTCGTCTCGCAGTTCGGCCAACTGGCGATACGCACGCTCTCGGAGAACTCTCGTGTCGAGGGCATCCAGAAGTCTGCTCAGGTCGGTGAGATTCCCGAGGGTTTCGTCGAGGTTCCAATCGATGTTGGAGTCGACGCGCTCGAGCGCTGCGTGGATCTTGAAGGCACGCGCGGGTTCCGATTCGAGCAGATGCTCTCCGAGCGCGCTCAGGTGCTCGACCATTCGCCCCTGGAGTTCCTTTTGCTGACTGCTGGTACGCCGGAGGAGCTCGAGTTTGCGGGCATCGTCGGCTCCCTCGAACTCGGCCCACGCCGAGTCTTCAGCATCCTCTACCGAGCCGGCCCACGTGTAGGTCTGACGAGAGCCACCCGAGGCGATGACCTGAGGGTGCTTACGTGCGTTGTTCCACCAGCTGGTCCAGGACTTGGTCGGTACGAGCCCGTCGACGACGCCTTTGACCTCGGCACCGCTCAGCGGACGGTCGTAGCTCTCCAGGACCGTCCTGAGGAGCTGTGCCGGCTCCAACTCCTGCAGCTCGCCTGGAGCGTTGAGTTTGCGGTAGAGCACGTGGTCTTCGGGGAGGATCTCGAGCATCTTGCCGGCCGCTCTGAAACCGACCGACATGCCTTTGATCTTCTCGAAGTCGACCTTGAGGGTCTGGAGCTGAAGGTTGACGTCGACGACCTGGCCGACGCCTTTGTCCTTCATGGCCACGACTGTACCGATCTCGTAGATCAGCAGGTTGCGCAGTCGGTCGACCTTGTCCCACAGCTTGGTCGTGTCGTCCTTGTTGCCGTCGAGACCGACCGTCTGTAGCAGAGACTCCAGCTCGTCGCCGCGATCTTCGTAACACTTGCGCACACTCTCGATCGTGGTGTCGAAGATGTGTCCCGCCTTCACGAAGCGCGTTCCGAGCTTCTGGATCAGCTCGAGTCGAAGACCCCAGGCGTTCTGTTCTCTCAGCTGCTCGTCGAGCAACTCGAGGAGGGTGTTCGCGCGGCTTTCGAGATCGCGACGGTCGAGAGTGTCGATGACCTTGAGTAGGCCGCCGAGGCTCTCCAGTGGCTCCGAGATGGTGCCGAGCCACTCCAACTCGAGAGTGTCGAGGTCGTTGTCGTCGAGAGCGTTCTGCAGAGCTTCGGGTATCGTCATGAGAGGATCGTCGCGTTTGCGTCTTTCGTCGAAAGTTCTTCTGATGGTCGAGGACAGATCGCGGCCGTGCCGCTCGCTCGCCAGGATCACTCACCCGAGCTCGAGACAGCGCCTTGGCAAACGCCAAAAAGTATCAGAGTCCAGAGCCCGAGCTGGCGGCTCTAGCGGGGCGCATCCGGGAGGCGTCAGCTGATGAGCTCGTAGCCTTGATTCAAGAGCACGAGTCCAAGCTGGACGTGGAATCGGCTCGTCAGGCGCTACGCAACCCCTTCGTGACCGCAGAGGTCGTCGGCATCCTCGTCGACGCCAAGCAACTTCATGGCAGCGTCGACCTCAGACGCGACCTCGCGGCCCATCCGCTCACCCCGCGCGCCTTTGCCCTGCGGATCGTTCAGACGCTCTACTGGCGGGATCTGGCTCGCATCGGATTGGACACCAAGGCGCCGCCCATCGTCAGGCGAGCAGCCGAGCAGATCGTCGTGACGCGCCTGCCGTCGCTGACTCTGGGCGAGCGCATCAGTCTCGCGCGCATCGCTTCGGCGGGAATCTTCGGTGAGCTGAGGCGAGAAAACCAGCCACGGGTGGTAGCCGCCCTGCTCGACAACCCCAGGATGACCGAAGGCGCCCTCAGTCCTCTCATTGCCAATCGCTCAGCGTCTCCCGAGATCCTCAGAGTGGTGGCCTCGAGTCCGCGTTGGGGGCGGCGGTATCCGGTGCGCCTGGCTCTGTGTCGCAATCCGAATACACCGCTTGCCATCAGCACGCGCATCGTCGCCAGTCTCCTGCAGCACGACATCGAGGGTCTGGTCGCCGACAAGTCGGTCCCCAGGATGGTTCGTGTCAGGGCCAAGGAACTGTCGAAGAGACGCAAACCGGGGTGAGGGGCAACAGAGGAGCTCGATCGAGAGCAAACGAGAGGAGCTTTGACGCAAAACGCCGGACATCCATGACCTTTCCGTCAAAACGAAGTCATTCAAGCGCACCGGCTCTGCTACTGTCTCCGGTTTGGGACCGGTAGGAGAGTTGGTTTGGGAGTGACGCGTCTTGGCCGATGAAACCCGCCCCTGGGAGCAGGACGTCGAAGGTGGTTCGTTCGGCTCCTGGTTGCGAAGACAGAGAGAAGCGCGCGAGATTGGTCTTCGCGATATCTCCTCTGCGAGCAAGATCAGCATTCGCTATCTCGAGGCCCTGGAGGAAGACCGCTTCGAGGTTCTGCCGGCTTCGGTGTTCGTGCGTGGCTTTCTGCGTGAGTACGCCAAGATCGTCGGACTGGACCCGGACGAAGTCGTCAACTCCTACTTGGTCGTCAATCCGGAGGACGACGAGGACGACTCGGACCAGAGCAGACCGACATCCGTCGAGCGTCCGGGCCTGCCGATCTGGACGCTGCTCGCGGTACTTGGCGTCCTCTTGGCGATCGTCGCCGGGTTTTCGTTCTGGTCGAGCCGAGGTGGTGGCGAGTCGGAGGAGATCCCGGGGATCGTGCCGCCATCGCCGACCGCCGTCGTGGCCCCTGCCGATACCGGCACCGACCCTCAATCTCAGCCCGCGCTGCCCCTGGTCTTGACCATGGACTTCAACCAGAACAGCTGGGTTGTCGTCTTCATCGATGGCGAGCGTAAGGTCAGCGAGCTCCGTGTTCAGGGAGAGTCACTACGAGTCGAAGCGTCTTCGGAGATCAAGGTCACCTTGGGCAACTTCGCGGGAGTCAGTTTCGAGCTCAACGGTAGCCCCTATGCGGTGGCCGGCAGCGACGACGAAGAGATCGTGATCGACCTCGCAGCACTCGGTGATTCAGCGTCGAGCTCTGCCTCCCAGGACGCCGACCAGCCGTGAGCGCGCTGCCGCTGCCTGAATGTCGGCCCTCGATCAGCCCGCCGCCGCCTCCGAGAGTTCTCGACTCTCACGTCTCACGGCGCTCTTGAGCGTCTTGGTCTTGGGCACGAAGTCTTGAGCACAGAGTCGACGGCCAGCTCGCCAGCAGAGTCCGAGCTCATTCAGCAGGTGCTGTCGGGTGAGAACGCAGGCCTCCGACTCCTGGCCGCCTCCGGGGTCCTGCCTCTGTCTCACGAGGAGCTCATCTGGGTTCAGGTGCGATTGGCGACCGGTGGTGATCCAGAGGTCTCCGAAACTGCCCGCGAGTCGTTGAGCAGGGCCGACGTCAGGCTCGTTCAGGACTACCTACGACAAGAAGCGGACGCCGAGGTGGTGCGCTACTTCATCGTGGAGCAGCAGTCTTCGTCTCTTTCGGAGATTGCGCTTCAGCGGCGAGATCTGCCGGTCGAGATCGCGCTCGAAGCCGCCCCGCGACTCTCCGCCGAGCTTCAAGAGATCCTGCTCCTGAGGCAAGACCTCATCGTCGACAGTCCCGACATCCTCGATGTTCTCGAGACCAACCCGGACCTGTCGTCTTATGCAAAGCGCCGCATCGGAGAGTACCGCCAGCATCTCGTCGGCTCGGCGCCCGAGCCCGAAGAGCCGGAGGAGATCCCCGAAGCCGAAGAGCCAGAGGAGCTCTCCGCGATCGCCGCAATCCTGGCCGAGGACGAAGAGACGACCGACGAGGAGCTGGCCGAGTTCGCCGCTGAGATCGACGACGTCCTGGAGAACGTAGAGGCCGAAGGAGAGTTCGACGAGAAGACCGGCCTCACGGAGGGCCAGGTGCGGGCACTCTCAGCTCCTCTGCGAGTGCGCCTGGCGCGTGGTGCCAGCCGAACCCTTCGAGCCATCCTGCTCAAGGATCCCAATCCTCAGGTAGCGGTGATGGTGCTCAAGGCCAGCCCCGTGACGGAGTCCGAGGTCGAGCAGATATCGGCCAATCGACACGTCGTCGATGACGTCCTCTCGGAGATTTCCAAGCGGAGAGAGTGGGCCAACAAGTACACGATCGTCCACAACCTCGTGAAGAATCCGAGAACCCCCGTCGGAATCGCGGTAAGATTCATTCCTCGACTGTCCGTGAGAGATCTCGGGCATCTCAAGCGGGACCGCAATGTGCCGGATGCGGTCAGGCAACACGCCAACCGCCTCTATCGAGTCAAGAGTCGCTGAGGACCGTGTCCAAAGATTATTACGCCATCTTGTCGGTGTCGCAGCAGGCGACGCGGCAGCAAATCAAGCAGAGGTTCCTCGAACTGGCGAGGAGTCGCCATCCCGATCTCTACGACGGCGAGGAGAAGCTCAAAGCCGAAAGCGAGTTCCAGGACATCACCGAGGCCTTCAACGTGCTGAGCAATCCCACTCGCAGGCGTCAGCACGATGCAGAGCTGTCGAGTCCAACGCCCGTCAACATGGCGGCCGATCCCAAGACCACGGTTCGGACCTTCATGTCGCGGGCGGTGCGTGCCTATCGCGAGGGTCGCTATCGCGAGGCTGCGGAAGACTTCGAGCGAGCAACTGCGGTGGATCCGGAGAACTCGCAAGCCTGGTACCATCTGGCGCTGGCCTGCGGACGTGAGCAACGGCTGCGGTCCAAAGCCATGTCGGCTATCGCCAAGGCCTGTGAGCTGGATAAGATGAACGCCTCGTATTTGAAACTTGCCGGCCGTCTTTTTGCCGAGGGGGGAATGCCACTGCGTGCAGAGAAGTACTATCGTCGCGCGCTCAAATGGGCGAAAGACGATGTCGAACTTCACGATGCGTTGGCGAGCCTCAAGAGTCGATAGCGTTTTTGTCCGGCGATTGCGTATGAGCACAGTGAACAGTGAATCGGGGATGTACGGCTCCCGTGAGTCCAGTCTCGATTGGGACCAACTGAGATGAGCGCGTGATGAGACTCAGGGTTTCCGGCGCCACTGATGTTGGGATGGCGCGTAAACGCAACGAGGACTGCTACGACTTCGATGTCGAGTCCCAGCTGTACGTCGTTGCGGACGGTATGGGGGGGCACTCGCATGGCGAGATCGCCTCCAAGATCGCAGTCGACACGATTCGCGACTATGTGCTCGGGGGCGGGACTCCAGGAAGCGACAACGGCAACGAGCAGACGGGACCCATTCCCGTTCACTACGACGGCCACCAGGAGCATTCGAATCTGCTGGCCAACGCGGTGAGGCATGCTCACAAGGAGGTCCTGCGCGCGATACACCAGGACTCGTCGCTCCAAGGCATGGGCACCACAGTCGTTGGACTCCTGGTCAAAGAGACGACCGCGGCGTTTGCGCACGTGGGCGATTCCCGTGCCTATCGGCTGCGTAGTGGTGCCTTCGAGCAGCTCACTCAGGACCACACCTGGGTCCACGAGCAGGTGCAGGCGGGTTATCTCTCCGAAGAGCAGGCCCGTCATCATCCCCTCAAGAACGTGGTGACCCGCGCGCTGGGGAGCGACAAGGACGTGGTCGTCGACCTGCAGGAGGTCGTGGTGGAGGCGGGCGACCTCTACCTGATCTGCTCCGATGGCTTGACCACGATGCTCGAAGACTCGGAGATCAAAGACATCGTTCAACTCGGCGGCACCCTGGATGAGAGTTGTCGTCGATTGATCGACGAGGCCAACGTACGCGGCGGGCTCGACAACGTGACGGTGGTCCTGGTGCATGCGGATGACGAGCATGCCGACCTGGGTTCCAACG